>NZ_JABFDP010000013.1:0-237765 GCF_013179005.1 Bradyrhizobium denitrificans
GACTCTAGCCAAAAATGGTCCAGTTTTCCGGCCTCAGATCAATGCGCCGGCGCAAAATTACGGCCAGATCAGGCATCTCGCCGGAGATGAGAAATACCGCAAGGCCCATGAGTTCATCTCGATCATCAATCAGCTCAGCGACAGTTGGGAGGACGGGTACTTCCGCGACGATCGTGCCAGCGGCGTTTTCGTCGACGCGTCGAAGGCCCACACCATCGACTTCAAGGGCGAATTCTTCTCCGTCAGGGGGCCGCTGAACCTTCCTCGCCCGCCGCAGGGCCAGATCCCGATCGTCCATGCCGGAGGTTCGGAGAGTTCATTCCGCTACGGCGGGCAATATGCCGATATCCGGTTCAGTCCGTTCGTCTCCACCGAGTGGAACATCGACTATTATGCGAAGGTCAAGAGCTACCTGGCACTGTTCGGGCGAAACCCGGAGGAGTTCCATGTCATCCCCGGGATCACCTTCTACGTCGCCGGCACTGACGCCGAGGCGCATCGCAAATTCCGCGAGGTGCAGGATCTTGTCGTCTCCGACTATGCGCCGGCCCATGTGGCGACGGTACTCGGACGCGACCTGAGCGCGGTCGATCGCAAGGAGCGGCTGGTCGACGTCCTGGACGACGCCGAGTTCGAGAAGAATAAGTGGCTGCGCACCGCGCTTGATGCCTTCGGCGACGAGAACGTCACCTTCCTCGACCTGTTCCACTACGTCTCCAACAGGGGCCACCTGAACCAGCCGCCCGTGGTCGGCAGCGGCAAGAAGGTGGCGCGCTGGATCGCTGATCATTTCGAGGCACGGGCTTTCGACGGGATCAAGCTGTTTCCACCCTATGCGCGAGGCCCTCTGGATGCGTTCGTCGACTTGGTGATTCCGGAGTTGCAGCGCCTCGGCGTCTACAAGACCGCGTACCAGGCCGACACGCTGCGCGGACACCTCGGCCTGCCAAAGCCGGCGAACCGCTTCTCGGCGCCGACGGCGGAGGCGGCGGCGGAGTGATGACATCCGAAGGTGTTTCCATTCGAGTGTCCGCCGTCAGCAAACGCTACAGGAGCGCTCGCGGCGAAGATGTCACGGGCCTCTCGCCGGTCAGTCTTTCGATCGCCGATGGTACCTTCGTGTCCATTGTGGGACGCTCCGGCTGCGGAAAATCGACCCTGCTGCGTCTGGTTGCGGGGCTCGAAGCGCCGAGCGGCGGCGGCATCGCCGTTCATGGGTCTCCGGTCTCGCGGCCGCCCGACAGTGTGCGGTATCTGTTCCAGAACTACGGGGAGTCGCTGCTTCCGTGGCGTACAGTCGGTGGAAACATTCAGTTCGGATTGCGACACGCCTATCGCCGGTCGATACTGACGGACCGCGCGGGAATCGGCGCGGTCATCGACGAGAAGCTGGCCGAGGTCGGTCTTGCGGGGACCGCCGACCGATATCCGTCGGAGCTGTCGGGCGGAATGCAGCAGCGCGTGGCAATCGCCCGCGCGCTGGCCTCCGAACCGCAGATCCTGTTACTCGACGAGCCGTTCTCGGCGGTGGATGCGCTGAGCCGAGCCAATCTTCAGGACCTTCTGCTTCGCATCTGGCAGTCTCATGCGCTGACGATCGTCTTCGTCACCCATGACATCGACGAAGCACTGTATCTGTCCGACCGCGTCCTGGTTCTCCAACCGAATGGCGGCGGGCTCCAGATGGACGTCGACGTGCCGCTGCCGCGTCCACGGCACCAGATCGAAACGCGTCGCGCTCCCGCATTCGTGGAAATGAGAAGCGACATCCTTAAGCGCGTCCTCGCGCCGAACTGACATGAACGGAGGCCACGATGTCCTCGCACGATGAAGCTGCCGGCCGTCTGGGGCTTGGCGCGCTCAGCAAACGCTCGCCGGGGCCGGCGCGGCCTGGAGTCGTTCTTCTGGCACGGAGATACTTTACGAGCAGGGCGTTTGGCTGGTCGATCGTCCTATTGGCTCTGGGGGCCTGGCAGATTGCCAGCACCCTTCACCGGATGCCGCAACTTCCGCCCCTGACAGACATCGGCGCGGTCTGGCTCGATCATGTGCAGAACGGGGATCTCGTTGCTGCGGTGCTCGAGACCTTGAGAATCACCGCGATCGGCTATGCATTCGCAACCGTCACGGGCGTTGTGCTGGGCTTTCTGATGGGGCGTGTTCCGGTCGTGTGGGGTGGCGCCGAACCCGTCGTGGAGATCCTCCGCCAGATCCCTATCACCGCGCTACTCCCCCTGCTGATCCTGTATCTTGGCATAGGCGATAGTTTCAAGATCGTCATCGTTATGCTGGCTGCGACGTTTCCGATCCTTCTGAATTCCTATGCCGGCGCGCGCAGCATCTCCAAGACGATGGCGATGACGGCCCAGACCTTCCAACTGAACTGGATCCAGACACAGATCGAGATCGGCTTGCCGGCGGCACTTCCCTACATCCTCGTCGGGATGCGTCAGGCGCTCGCGGTCACGTTGGTGATCGCCGTCGTTACCGGAATGCTGGCCGGCAATAGCGGCATTGGCTACTTCATTCTCGAAGCGCAGCAGGTTCTCGACGTGAAGGCGCTGTTCGCCGGCATCTTCACCATCGCGGCGATCGGTTACGTTCTGAATGCGCTCTTTCTGATGGTCGAACAACGGCTCACGCGCTGGCGCTCGCTCGGATCGGCCCGCCACTGACCGAACCCGCGAACAATCCGCTCAAACCCGGGACAAGCCGATGACGCTTCATCCGTCACTGCGATCGCCGAACACCATCAGCGTTGATGAGCTGGCCGCGCAACTCACCGCAAACCGCGATATCGCTCTGATCGACGTGCGCTTCACGCCGGGCAAGCCAGGGCGGCGGGACAGCTATCTCGAGGCCCATCTTCCAGGCGCTCTCTATATCGATCTGCCGACGGAACTGGCAGACCCTGTGGCGCGCGCCGACGGAGGCGGAAGCAATCCGCTGCCGGATCCGACGCGGCTCCAGGCCGATCTTCGCCGGCTGGGCATCGGCAGGTCCTGTTCGGTCGTCGTCTATGACGACAGCAACGGTGCACCGGCGGCGCGCGCTTGGTGGGTGTTGAGGTGGGCCGGCATCGCCGACGCGAAGCTGCTCGATGGTGGACTGAACGCCTGGAAAGCCGCCGGTCTGCGGCTCACCAGCGGAGAGGTCCTGCCGCGACAGTCGAGCGACATCGAGGTCAGGGCCGGCGCGCTTCCGTTCCTTCAAGCCGACGAGGCGGCCGCGTTTCCGGCGAAAGGAACGCTGGTCGACGTGCGGCCGCTCGCGCAATTCGGCGCTGACGGGACCGGGCACATTCCCGGAGCGAAGAGCTTTCCGGCGGAGCAGCTTCTCGGCCCCGACAAGAAGCTGCTCGCCAGATCGGAAATTGCCGCTCGGCTGGAGCAGGCCGGCATCGACATCGCCCGACCGCTTGCCACCTATTGTGGAGGCGGCATCGCTTCGACCCTTTTCGTCCTCGCGCTTGCTGAGATCGAAAAGGAAGTGAGCTTGTATCCGGGCTCTTGGTCGGAATGGATCGCCGGAGGCAGGCGACCGATCGAACGTTGATCATCGAATTGCGGAAACGCGGCCAATGAATGGGAGCGCAGCATGAGCATTCAGGACATCTTTGCAGTCAAGGACAAGAAGGCGCTGGTTACGGGCGGTGCCAGCGGGATCGGCCTCGCGATTGCCGAGGGTTTGGCGGAGAACGGCGCTGTCGTCGCGATCGTTGACCGCAATAAAGAGGCCTTGGAGCGCGAGATCGCGCGGCTGATCAGCCGCGACCTCAGGGTGTCCGGGGTCCATGGCGACGTGGCGGCCGACGGGTTCGACGCGACGATCGAGGCCGCGATCGCGGCGCTCGGCGGTGTCGATATCGTGTTCGCCAATGCCGGGATCAGCGGCGGTTATGGACCAGGCGTCGGCGGCAATGACGCCGGCCTGCTGCAGAATATTGATCTCAAATCTTGGAATCACACCATCGGCGTCAACCTGACCGGCATCGTCTCAACCTTGAAGGCGACGATCCCGACTCTGAAAGAACAGCGCTCCGGGAAGATTGTGGTGACCGCTTCGATCGCTGGGCTGCGCGCCAATCCCTCGATCGGCTATTCCTACACGGCTTCGAAAGCTGCCTTGGTCCTGCTGATCAAGGAACTTGCCCTGGAACTGGCGCCGTTCGGCGTGCAGGTCAACGGTCTGGCTCCTGGACCGTTCAAGACCAATATCAATGGCGGTCGTTTCTTCGACCCGGATAACGCGGCACGCGAGGCCGCAACAGTCCCGCTCGGCCGCCTTGCTCAGCCGCACGAGATCAAGGGATTGGCGCTGCTGCTGTCGTCCGATGCCTCCAGCTATATCACGGGCGCCGTCATTCCGATCGATGGTGGCAAGACCGCAGGCGGCAATTAACTCCTGCCGAAGAACACCGCAAAGATATGATGCTGACCAAGATCTCACAGAAGAGGCACGACCGGAGGGGCGCGGCCGGTTCGAACGCTCATCGATCGCGGACGAGTCGAACGGGAAGCGACGGAAAATTAATACGCAGTATCAAAAGCGTAGGAGATCGTGGCTTTACTCTGAATACGCGTATTTTGCATTATTGAGACGCAGCGGAAGCGAGGATCCCTTCCAACGAGCCGGCGTTCGGACGACCCTGTGGGGCGTCCCTGAACAGATGACAGGGGGCGTGACCGATCGCCTCCCATCATGACCGAGGTCCGTTGCTGGCCGATGCGCCAGGAGCCTCGCGCAGGAGAGATGGCGGTCGCGGCCGCTGGGACGACGGGATCATCAATCGTCCTTCATCGTCATCGAGGCATCTGGGGCAGGGCGGCAGCGTCGGCGCGCACAGTCAGCAAAGATCGCCTTGCGAATGATGAAGCTGATCTCATTCGCACCTCGGCGCGCTTATCTGTAGCGAGACCCGCGTCGCATCGGCACGCGAGCAACGGCTACGCGCTTCGTCGTCGAATATCCGTCCTCTACAAGGATGAAGGGAGAGGCTTCCTCCACCAACGATGAGTGAGTCGGCCTAGCCGCAACTAGCCGTATCGGTTCTCGCCGTAATGTTGCCGCAAGCTAGGAGGTGTGGACTGACAACATCGAATCGATCCCGCGCGCGCAATCCCATGATTGCGGGTCGCGAGTACTTTGAGGCCGTGAGCACGAGATGGGCATTGAATCGACCTCATCACCTCAGAAGGCAGTCGCCACAGGGTCAAAGACCCGCACAGAGGAGCCGGTCAAGCCGTCGGCCAGCGCACGGGCGGGAATCGCAGACAATTTTCAGTCATTCCTGACGCTGCTCACAACGCAGCTCAATCACCAGAACCCTCTCGATCCGCTCAACGTCAATCAGTTCACCCAACAGCTCGTCCAGTTCGCGCAGGTCGAGCAGCAGCTCAAGGGCAACACGCTTCTCGAACGGCTCGTCGAGGCTCAAAAATCGACGCAATCGACACAGGCGTTGATGCTCGTCGGCAGGACGGCAGTGGTCGATGGCAGCGACGCCAGCCTCGCGAAGGGCGGCTCCGCCGTGTGGAACCTGAGATCCCCCAAGAGTGCCACGGCCACGGTTTCGGTGAGGAACGTGACCGGTCAGTTGGTCTATTCCGCGACCCGTGCATTGAACTCCGGCGATACAAGCTTTTCCTGGGACGGCCAGGCGAGCAATGGTGCGATGTGCCCTCCCGGCCAGTACAGATTGGTCGTCGATGCGAAGGACATCGGCGGAAAGTCCATCGCCGTGGCGGCAGAGGCGCAGGGCGTCGTTGAATCTGTCGACCTCACCAAGAGTCCAATCATGCTGTCGATCGGCGGTCGAAACTATCCGCTCGACAGTGTCAGGCGGGTGATCCACGCGAGCGCACGGGTCTAGATGTCGACTTCTGATATTGCGCCGATGCCGCCTACGACGAGCAAGGGCCTATCGATTGTGTGTAGGCATCGGTGCGTTTCCGGAGTTTCGGCCTTCCTGACACGCGCGTACCGCTAGCGAACGACGCGGCGCGCTGTTCTGTTGGCGGCCGAGAAGCCGGCGTAGCGTACAAGATCGGCCTGACGGCGGATGCTGTGGCGTCAACCGCCAGGGCCTCGGATTGTCGTGCTCCGCAAAGCCGGCGGTGCGATCGCGTGCGTCTCGCGACGAGCAAATGCCGCGACGAGCCCTCTCGCTCTTCGGGCCAGTTGCAAGTCGAATTGATAAGAGCGCTTTCAGTCAAGCCTGTCAGCCCGCCGTGTCGGCAAGTCAACTATCTTGTCGCGACTGGCGCAGTGGTCGCGCAATCGTTGATTGAAGTTCGCGCGGCTCGGTCGCCCTCTAGATCCAGCCTCATCAGCTAATAATCCCAGGACATTCGCAGTCAGGGCAGTCGCGCCGGACCGTGCGCTGTGCCGCGCCTTCGTGCGTCGCATGCCGATGAGCATGAAATAACGACGACATCGATTCTCGATCGATAAGTACAAAAAGTACCTCGATGAGGACGGAGGGTGTCAAAACGGCGCGTGGAGGGCTCGAGGAATTTCGATGTCGTAAATAGTCCGGGGCGAGGCTCACGCTCGTCGCATGAAGCGGCGAAAAGAGAAGAGAAAGATCTCAGCCATGCCCTCCGAAATCACACTGTCTGCTGCCACGCGCCAGAATTTGCTGTCGTTGCAGGACACAGCGTCCCTGCTCGCGACAACCCAGTCGCGCCTGTCGACCCAGAAGAAGGTCAACTCCGCACTGGACAACCCGGTGAACTATTTCGCGGCGCAGAGCATGACGGCCCGCTCCGCAGACCTGATGTCCTTGATGGACGGAATCTCGAACGGCATCCAGACCATCCAGGCTGCGAACCAGGGCATCACGCGCATTCAGGGGCTTGTCGACTCCGCCAAGAGCACCGCGCAGCAGGCGCTTGCGGTTCAGAACACGGCGTCCGGCTCCGCTGCGACGGGCGCGGTGGTTGCCGCATCCAGCGGCAAATCGCTGCTCGGCCCAGGCACCGGCGCTGCGGCTGATGGCACTCACGACTACAGCGCGGCATCGGCGGCCTCGGTCTTCACCGTCACCGACAATTTCGGCAATGCCACCACGGTCTCGCTGGATCGCTCTCGCCTGGCGCAGAGTGTGCGAGACATCTCGAAGGTCACGTCGACCGAAATCCTCACCCAGATCAATCAGCAGCTGAACCAGGCGGGCGCATTTGCAACCGCGTCGATGACGAATGACGGTCGCCTGACGTTCACCTCGACCCTCACGGGCTCGGATGCGAAGCTCACGATCTCGGGCGGCGGCGCCACCAACACGGTTGATGTGGGCTTTGGAACCGGCGCACTGACCGCTGTCGCCGCGTCCGGCATCGATGCGACGGATGGCTCGGCCAAGGCGAGCGTCACGGGCGCAGCGATCGGCGCGCTCGGAACGGCCAGCAATTTCGACCTGACCGCTGGCGACGCCTCCATCACGGTCCAGCTCGGCAATGGTCTCACCAAGACCATCAATCTGAACAAGACGGCCGACGCAGCCCTCGGCGTGGCCACTTTGAAGGCTCAGGATATCGCGGCCGCGATCAACCGTCAGCTCAATGCCGATACCGGCATTTCGGGCAAGGTGATCGCGACCTATGACAATGCTGCGGGCACGGTTTCGCTTCGTACGACGGCCTCGGGCGGCGATCAGAAGCTGACGGTGACCTCGGCCGCTGCGAGCACGAAGGACATCGGCTTCGGTACCGCTGGAGACGCAACGAAGGCGAGAACTGCGGCTGGCGCCGGAGCGACCGCAGCGAACGGAACCAATCAGCGCGCGGCTTTGGCGCAACAGTTCAATGAACTGCTGAACCAGATCACCATGGCGGCGCAAGACGCGCGGTTCCAGGGCGCCAACCTGCTCTACCGCACCGGCAGCGATCCGAAAGAAAACACGCTGCACATGACCTTCAACGAGAAGGACACGAGCTATCTCGACATCAAGGGCGTCAAGTTCGACGCGTCCGGTCTGGGGATCACTCAGTCGAGCGGCAACTTCGCGACGAACGACGAGGTCAAGACCGCGCTCAGTCAGTTGATGAATGCATCATCGACGCTGCGCAGCCAAGCCTCGACGTTCGGCTCGAATCTGACGGTGATTCAGAACCGGCAGGCGTTCACCAAGAACATGATCAATATTCTCGATGTGGGCGCAAACAACCTCACGATCGCCGATCTGAACGAAGAAACTGCAAACCAGAACGCGCTGAGCTTGCGCAACTCGCTCGGTATTTCGGCCTTGTCGCTCGCCAACCAGGCGCAGCAGGGCATCCTCCAGCTTCTCCGCTAGCGCGTTGATCTTCGCATCGTCATAACGCGCTCTGAGCGCGTGATGACGGGGCAGCTCACGCATATCCGGGAACGTGTCGATGATGTCCTGCTTATCGTTGCTTCGCGCGCGGTGAAGCCGCGGAGCACACGGGAAAAACAACGACGGGCGGCCGGCAGGCCGGGCGCCCAAAACCATCCCTCATCTCCAATCTTCGATACGAGACAGAAAAATGAGCATCTCGACCGCTCTGTTGACGGCATTCAGCGGCATGAAGGCGCAGTCTTACGCGATGGCCAACATCTCCGGCAACATCGCCAATACCCAGACGCCAGGCTACAAATACGTCGACACAAGCTTCTCTGATCTCATCAGTTCGCAGACCAGGAAGCAGGCGGTGGCAGGAAGTGTCGTTGCGGAAGCGAGGTTCACCAACTCGGTCCAAGGGGCGCTTCGCGCGACGGGCACGTCGACCAACATGGCGATCAATGGTCCCGCGTTCTTCTCCGTCCAACAGAAGACGGGTGACAGCAAATTCTCCGGAGTTCCGCTCTACACGCGCCGAGGAGACTTCACGATCGACAAGGACGGCTATCTGATGAACGGGGCCGACCTGTATCTGTTCGGGACCAATCTCGATCCCGCGACCGGGAGTGCAGTCTCGTCCGGCCCGATCAGGATCAACAACTCCAACATGCCGGGCCGGCAGACCACGAGGATCGACTACGGCGCCAATCTGCCGAAGGCGCCGGTGACGACGGCGGGGTCGGCCGGTGATTCCACGCCCTACGCGGTCGCCACTGCGATCGTGACCGATCCGACGCTGGCCACACCTGATACCAGCAAGAAGGTGCCTGCGGCGCAGGCGCAATCCTTTCTCGATAAGTCGCTTCCAGGCCCCTCGCTGACGATGTATGGCGCCGGAGGCACGCCCGTGTCGGTCTCGACACGTTGGGCGAAGGTGCAGGACGCCAACGCCGCGGCCACGCCTCCGAAGAACGCGACCTGGAACTTGTTCTACGCGTCGAGCTCGACCGGGTCGAAGGCCAGCGACTGGACCAATGTGGGGCACGCCTTCGCCTTCGATGGCGCCGGAAAATTCGTGCCGCCCGCCGCTGCTGTCGTGGCGGGAGATGGAAGTGTGGCGTTGAAGATCCCGCAATTGACCGTCGACGGCGTCAATTCGGGCGATGTCACGCTCAGCATCGGCTCGGGTGGCCTGACGCAACTGGCGACGTCCTCCGGCGCTGTGACGACCAACACGCTGGCTCAGGACGGCTACCCGGCGGGAAGTCTCAAAAGCCTCTCGGTTACATCCGAGGGAACGATCGTCGGCACCTTCACCAATGATATGACCGCTGCCGTGGCTGTGGCCGGCGTTGCGAACTTTGCCAATCCGAACGCGCTCAAGCCGGCGTCCGGCGGCAGCTATGAGCAGACGCGCGACTCCGGTCCGCCGATCGCCGGCCTCAATGGCGCAACCATCGTCGGCGGCAATGTCGAGGCCTCCAACAGCGATGTCGCGGGCGAATTCTCCAAGCTGATCGCGACGCAGCAGGCCTATTCGGCCAACGTCAAGGTCATGACGACCTCCCAGCAGATGATGTCCGACCTGCTCAACGCGATCCGCTGATCGTACGCGCTGCTGCTGGACCGGAGACGCCTGATGTTGACGAACGCCTTCAATACCGCAACCGCGGGTCTGCAGACGCTCCAGGTCGCCATCGGAACGGTCTCGCAGAACGTCGCCAATTCCGGCGTTGCCGGATACACGCGGCGCGTTGTGTCGACGGAGTCCGCAGGGCCCGGCAATTCCGGAGTTGCGGTCGCCAGGATCGACCGCACCTTCGATGAGATGGCGCTGAAGCAGATGCGGCTCGAAAGCGCGCATGCGGCCTATGCGTCGGCCAAGGCCGACATCCTGGCGCAGATCGACAAGCTCAGCGGCAAGCCAGCTGATTCCAGCGCGCTCGATGCTCGTCTCAATGGCCTCGCCAAGTCGTTGCTGGCGTTGGCTTCGAATGGCGCGTCAGCGAGCAGCCGCAGCACGGTCGTGGACGCGGCATCCGTTCTTGCTGACAAGATCCGCGGGATGGCGGATGCCCTCCAGGCCATGCGTGACAGTACCAATAAGCGGCTTGCGGCCGAAGTGTCCGCCGCCGACGGCTTGCTGACGTCGATTGCGGATCTGAACATCAAAGCTACCACCGTAACCGACAACGCAACACGCGTGGGTATTCTTGATCGCCGTGACCAGCAGATCACGGAACTCGCCCGCTATATGGAAGTGAAGTCGATTCGTCAGCGCGACGGCGGTGTCACTCTGATGACAGCGTCGGGTCTGACCCTGGTCGAGCGTGGTGCTGCCACGAAGCTGTCCTTCATCGATCGGTCGCCAGCGACCGGCGGCGGTGCGATCTTGGCCACCCTGCCGGGCGGAGTTGGGCTCGAGCTCGATGCCTCGGCGGTCTCATCAGGCTCGATCGCAGCCAATCTGGAGATTCGCGATGCCATTCTGCCGCGCGCCCAGCGTCGGCTCGACGATCTCGCGTTCGGGCTCGCCCAGGCGTTCACGAATACGACGGTGACCGCCGGTCGCCGTGGCGCCGGCTTCGACCTTCGCCTGGATGATGTCGCCCAGATGCAACCCGGCAATACGATCACGATTGCGGTCGGTTCGGGCGACACGCAACGCACCATTGTTCTCGTCGCATCCAATCTCGCTTCGAAATCGCTGGACGTTGCGCAGCCGCCCGGCCGCGTCCAGACCTTCGCGATCCCACCGGCTCCGGTGACGTCGCAGGCCTATGCCGCTGCGCTATCCACCGCGATCTCGGCCACCGCACCGGGCCTGACGGTGACAAGCGGCGGCTCCAACAGCATCACGGTCGGCGGGGACGGCATTCAGAGCGTGACAGCTTCCGTCACCCAGCCGAAAACCGCGGGCGACCTCTCTGGCGGCTATCCAAAGCTCGCTGTTTTCGTCGATGGCGCGGCGAATGCGCTGGTGAACGGGGCGATGGATGATGGTCCCCAGCGTGCGGGATTGGCTGCCCGCCTCGCGGTGAACACGGCGCTGAAGGCCGATACGTCGGCCCTTGTCGCCGTGGGCTCGTCACCGTCGGCGCTGTCGCGTCCGCAGGCCCTGTACCAGGCGCTGACCTCCGAGAAGCAGGGCTTCTCTTCGCCGAACGGCAGCAGCAACCGGTCCCCCGCCATGACGACGGTGATCTCGTTCGCGCAGGACGTGGTGGCGGCCGCGGGCTCCGAAGCCGCGGCCTCAGCCACCGTTGCCGACCAGCAAAACGTCGCAAAGGCCAACGCCGATGCCTGGTTCTCGAAGGGCGCGAGCGTGAACATCGACGAGGAGATGTCGCGGCTGATTGCGCTGCAGACAGCCTATGCAGCCAATGCTCGCGTGCTGACCGCAGCCCGCGAGATGATCGACCTTCTGCTCAGGGCGTGAGGCTTGGCATGACCACGATCTACCCCAGCATCCCCGCGAGCAGCTACCCGATCGGCCGCAGCGCAGCCGACCTGATGGCGCTCAAGCAGCAGATTGATCAATTGTCGTCGCAATTGAGCAGCGGCCGGGTCGGCGAGACCTTCGCCGGGCTGGGTGCCAGCCGATCGGACAGTCTGAGTGCCCGGGCGATGCTGAGTGCGCTGGATGGCTATGATGTCGGAATCACGAGCGCCCAACCGCGGGTCCAACTGATCTCGACCAGCGTCGCGCAGATCTCGAAATCGGTTGTCACGCTGCGCAACGCGTTGGTGAGCAACAATCCCGGAGCAGGCGCCAGCGAGGCGCTTGCACGTGATGGACTTGAGAGCACGATCGCCGTTCTCAATCAGCAGATCGGTGGCCGCTACGTGTTCGGCGGACGAGAGGACAGGATGCCGCCCGTCGCGAGCGCCGCCGTGCTGCTTGACGGCGACAGCAGCGACCCTGCGAAGCCATTGGCGGGACTCAAGGCCCTGGTGGCGGAGCAGACGCGGGCCGACAGAGGTGACGGCACCGGCCGGCTGGCAGTGTCAAGGCCAAGCCCGACCAGCGTCCAGCTCAGAGAGGATGCCGACCCCGGAGCCCGAGCGAACTTCGGCTTCACGCTTGCTGGCGCCGCCGTCGTGTCGAGCAGCTTCGCGACTGTGAGCCATTCGGCCGGCACCATCGACGGCGCCGGGCCACAATTCGCGCAGGCTCCGCTCCCGAGCGACCGTTTTCGCGTGGTGGTCAATCAGCCGTCCGGCGGACAGAAGACGTATGACCTGAGCGGCGCCGATCTGGCTGATATCAGCTCGCCGGCCAATGCGGCGTCCTCCCTGCTAGCGCTGCTCGGCAACGGCAAGATCGCCAGCGTCCAGAGCGCGACGCCCCCCGGGCTTCAGGCGACGTTTGCCACCGGCGGTACAGCCGGAGCGCTGACCATCGATGTTGCACGCCAGCCCGCGGTCGGTGACCAGCTCTCGATCAAGCTGGCGCTGCGCGACGGAACTACCACCACTGTGACCCTGCAGGCGCAGTCCAGGGTCGATGCGGACTCGGCGTCGGACTTTGCCATCGGCGCGACCCTGACGGAGACCGCGCAGAACATCTCCGAGTCCTTGCGCCGCGCCTTGGCTCGCGCGTCCGATACAGTCTTGGCGGCGAGCTCGACCGTGCGCGCGACACAGGATTTCTTCGCCGGACAGAGCGCGCCGGGACTTGCGGCGCGGCGGATCGATTTCAGCGCAGCTACGCCCGCCTACGCGCAGATCGCATCCACCTCGACCGTCACCTGGTATCGCGGCGAGGGATCGACCGCGGCTCCGCGCGAAGCGGTGGTCGTGCAGACGTCGTCGACCAGCGCGTTGGCCGTTGGCGCGCGCGCCAACGAGGACGCCCTTCGTTCGGCCCTGGCCGGGCTTGCATCCGTTGCCGCGAGTGGATCTGGAACGACAACCGCGGCTTCAACTGAGCGCTCGAAGTCGCTCGCATCCCGTGCACTGGCGCTGCTACCCACGCAAGAGGCCGTCGACGGGATCACCAATGATTTCGGGCTCGCCCAGGCGGCGCTCTCCGAGGCCCAGTCTGAAAACAAGGCGATCCGCGCAATCCACCGGACCCAACTTGACCGTCTCGAGAGCGCTCCGGCCGAAGCGGTCGTGGCTGAGCTCGTGAGCCTGCAGAACAGATTGCAGGCGAGCTACCAAGTCACCGCGATGATCTCCAAATTGTCCCTGGTCAACTATCTCCGATGATCAGCGCTTCATCTCCCGCCCAGGAGGCGGCACCTTCGCAACTCGAACGACGCTGGTCCGGCAAGTCCGGTAATGCCGCGGTAATGCGCCGGCGGAATATGACTGCGACCGACGAATCGGGCGCTGCAAATATGCCGCTCAAATTGATAGATCTGAGATCCTCAGAAGCGGACGATGATCAAATCCGGCTCCGGACGTGGCAGGAGCTCACGGCAAGCTTGTTCGTCACCGATCAGGCCGTTGCGGCGCAATCGGTCTGCGATATTTTTCTGCGCTGCTACCACCTGGAGCGGATGCTCTTCTTCGACCATAGAGCCTGCGCGCATCGGGCGGAGCGCACACAGTCCCAGATCGTAACGCAGGGTGTCGACCACATCTTCATTGCGTTACAGACAGCCGGTGCCACCCGGATGGCGCATGTCGACGGCGAGCTTGTTGCGACGCCCGGCGATTTTGTTGTTCTCGACCTTGCGCGCAGCTTTCGTCTCGCCACGGAAGGCATGTCTGCCATCCAGATCTGCATTCCCAGGCGCCATATCGCGCAATATGCCGGCCGTCCAAATGCGCCGGCTGCAAGGGTTCTGCCGTCACGCGGCAATCCGCTGCTGAAGCTGCTGGCCGATCATTTGTTGAATATGCGGGCATGCCTGACGCGCGCCGACGCCGAGCAGAGAAATCATCTGACCTCAGCGGCGCTTGCGATCTGCAACGCGGTCCTGACTGCGGACGATGAAGATCGCGGCGACGATCTTGCGCCGGCTGAGATCCAGCTTCGTCAATTCGTCGCGCAGAACCTTCATCGGCCCGATCTTGGCGTGGAGCTGCTCTGTGCGACGTTTGGTCTCTCTCGGACCCCGTTGTACAAGCTGTTTGAGGCCGATGGTGGCGTCGCGAATTATATCCGAGATCGGCGCATGGCCCATGCTATGCGGATCTTGGCCTGCGCCGATGGTGGAGCCGCACAGCGCGTCTCGACGGTTGCTTACGCCTGCGGCTATCAATCCGAGAAGATCTTCAGCCGTGCCTTTCGTCGCCGGTACGGCATCAATCCCAGCCAGGTGAAGCGGGCATTTCCGCAGGTCTCCATCCGGCCCAAGGGCGCGCTTCTGGCCTCGTGGCTTCAGAACCTGTGATCGCGCTAGGCGGTGTGCCGTCATATTCCGGTAATGTCCGTGTCTCGATAGAGGACGCGTGCAACGTGTCTGCAGCAGGACGATGTCGGGTTGCGGCGTCTCTCGAGATAGGCGGCTTTGACCACGTTGCATCTTGGTTGTTTGTACTGCTGCAAGCCTCGCCGCGTGCAGATGGACGATTTGCGTTCGCCAGCCGCGTCGGTTTAGCCGATGCAACCATGGTGGCAGGCTGTTCGGGAGGGCGTATCCCACGCCTCCTGAACAGTCTCGCAGGCCCTCGATGTTCTGACGCTGACAATATTCTGATCCCGAAGGTGAGTGGGCGAGTGATTGCAGCCGAGTGAGCGGCACGTCGGATCGATCGCTGGTCTGCCGCTGATCGGTCGGCGAGAACCCCGGCGTCATCCTTGGCATGCTGCCGACGGTCTGCTCTCGCTGCGCGGGAGCCCTGTGCAGACACCAAGGCATCGAAACGGCTTGGAGCCGTGCTCGCATGTGTCCGGGCGGCGGTATCTTTCATCCACTGCTGGCGCGATGCGGAACCGACCGGCCGTTCTTATCCCGCGGCAATGTGCTGCCGGAGAGGGCAGGTCATTGCGCCGCACCGCGCGATTGACTAGCGTACGGTGAGATCATGTTCAATGCTGGTCTCGGAGCCACGCGTTCGAGGCCTTCCGGACGCGCCTTTGGCCGTTGCCCGCCAACCGCTGTGTCGCGATCCGCTTCTTTCCGGTCGAACTGTGTCGGGCGTCGCGGGTCCGCAGGAGGAAAGTCTTGAGCCGTTTCTGGTCAGAACTCGCCCGGGGGCTGTCGCCTTATGTTCCGGGCGAGCAGCCGCAAATTCCGGGCCTCATCAAGCTCAACACCAATGAGAGCCCGTTCGGTCCGTCGCCAAAGGCCATCGAGGCCATCCGAGCCGCCGCGGCCGATACGCTTCGGCTCTATCCCGATCCGCAGGCGACGCGGCTGCGCGAGGTGCTGGCGGCGTATCACAACGTGGCCCCGGAGCAAATCTTCGTCGGCAACGGCTCGGACGAGGTGCTTGCCCACGCTTTCGCGGCACTGCTGAAGCAGTCGGACCCATTGCTGTTCCCGGATGTGACCTACAGCTTCTATCCCGTTTATTGCCGGCTGCTCGGCATCGACCACACGACGGTTCCACTGGATGCCGAGATGCGGGTGCGGGTCGACGACTATCTCGGCCGCACTGGACCGGTGATCCTGGCCAACCCGAATGCGCCGACGGGCATCGCGCTGCCGCGCACGGAGATCGCGCGGCTGGTGTCATCGCGCCCCGAGGCTGCCGTCGTAATCGATGAAGCCTACGTCGATTTCGGTGCCGACAGCGCCATCCCGCTGATCCGCGACCACCCGCACCTTCTGGTCGTTCACACCATGTCGAAGTCGCGTGCGCTCGCCGGGCTGCGCGTCGGCTACGCCATTGGCGATGCCGAGCTCATTCAAGGCCTGACGCGGGTCAAGGACAGCTTCAATTCATATCCGCTCGGGCGGCCCGCCCAGGCCGGCGCGATCGCCTCGATCGAAGACGATGCGCATTTTCAGCAGGCGCGTGCGGCCATCATGCGGAATCGCGACGACCTCACGGCCGCACTGGTTCGCCTCGGCTTCGACGTCCTGCCATCAAGCGCGAATTTCGTCTTCGCTCGTCATCCGGATCGTTCTGGCCAGTCCTTGGCTGCGGCCTTGCGCGAACGCGCGGTGCTCGTCCGGCATTTCACGGCGTCCCGCATTGCCGACTACCTCCGGATCACAATCGGCTCGGAAGCGGAGCTGGCGCGCTTGACGGCGGCGTTGCGCGAGGTTCTGGCGCAGAACAGCTGATTGCACTGCAGTCAGCTCACATAGATGCCGTCGTCATGCGGTCGTCTCGGACAATCACGGGAATTTGCCGTCGTAGTTCGGCGAGAGTGTGGTCCATCGGCGAGAACATCCGGCGGATCTCGGTTCTCGCGCGAATTGGCAAGTCTCGGCTCACCAGGCGTAGCGGACCAGCCCCTTGCCTGCGTAGGAGCGCGTGACGTTTGAGAACTCGCCCTCGAAACTTGCGCCAGCCGACCAGCCGTTGACCCAATTCACTTCCGCCGAAGCGGTCGTCAATGCGGAATCGGCCGCTTGTGGCGCGCCGTTGACGATGAAGCTGGCCGCAGGCAACGCCTGGAAGGTTGCCGCCGCCGCCCGGTTCGGATTGAAATCATGCGCCCAGGCGAGGCGGCCGCGCAGAGTCAGCACGCCATTCTGCATGGCAAAGGATTTGTCGCTCCGCAGGCCGAGCTCGGTGCGGGTGTCGGTCGGCGTTCTCGCGGCATAGGCGAGCGCGAATGCGCCGCCGCCGGAGACGACGCGCTCGGCATAGGCGGGCAAATCGAAGGTTGTGACCTGGGCTGCCGCATAGGGCGTGAGGCCCATGCCGCTGATCCACGGCATGACGAAGCGTGTGCCGCCCTCGATACGGGCGGAATAGGCATTGGCGTTGAACGTTGCAGCGAGATGGTCGGAGCCTGCAATGGTGACGACGCGGTCGGTGCTCACGGCCTGCCAGCCATAGGCAAGCGCAGCCGCGACATAGCCGGGGCCCTGCACGTGACGGATGTAAGCCCCTGCCTGGAATAGGTCGGAGCGACCCCAGCCCTGGCCGGTGACATTGAAATTGGTGCCGCCCCCCGCCAACGCGAAGCCGGCGAGCGTGTTCGGCGAGAGCTGATAGTCTGCCCCCACCGCGGTGCCATATAGGCTGCTCGCGCTATTGGCCGAGCCGCCGGCGGCATTGCCATCGGTGGTCTGCGAGCCGCCAAAGCCGGCCGCCCACATGCTCCAACGCGACGCGAAGGGCGCAGCCGGCGCTTTGGTCACCATGGCAAAGGCGTCGTCGCGGCGGCGTGCGGCATAGGCGGCGCGCCCGTCCTCCTCGGCATAACCGGTCGCGGTGCTCGGGCCACCAAACGTGTTTCCGCGTTGCGTCGGATCGCTGACGAGGCCCATGAACTGGCTCATGGCGCTGAACGTCGTTTGTTGCGCCGAGCTGCCGATCTGGCCGGCAGCCTGCGCAAGGCCGGCTGGCGTCAGCGATGCATAAATCGCGGACATGCCGCCGCCGGCGTTGAAGGCGCTGGTCAAGGCGTCGCCGACGGCGCGTTGATTGCCATTCAGCCCCGGGATGCCGCTGTAGCCCAGTGCGACGGTCAGATAGACGTTGTTGGCATCATAGCTGAGCGAGCGCGTGAGCGTGGTCGAATTTGCACTGACGGTCGGCGCGAACGTGCCGGAGATGCCGCCGGTCGCGCTCAGGATCGTGTAGGATTTTGCGATGTAGCTGCCGGGCGCGAATGCGACGTTCACGGTTGCCCCACCGAGCGTCGCGATGCCGCTGACATTGGTCGTGGAGGCGTTCGTCGGCGAGACCTGCACCAGGTAGATCGCCCCGGATTGGAAGGCGAGATTGCCGGAAATGGAGAGCGATGTACCAGCCGCGCCGCTGCCGGGCGCCAGAATGCCGCCGTTCGCAACACTGGTGCGGCCGAGCGTGCCGGTGCCACTGAGCGTGCCGCCCGCGTTCACGGTCGTGCTGCCTGCGGAGGCGAGATTGCCGTCGACACGCAGCGTGCCGCCATCGACATTCACGGCGCCGGTGTACGTGGTGGTTCCGGTCAGGCTCCAGACCGAGCCGCCGACCTTATTGAAGGTGGAGAAGTCGCGATACTGCGCGGTGCTGCCGAGTTGCGAAAGGTCGAAGCTCGCGGTGCCGCTGCCGCCGAGCTGCAACGCATTGTTGGTGCTTCCGCCCACCAGGCCATTGATGACGGACCCCGGTGCGAGCGTCAGGGTGTTGCCCGGTCCGAAGAAGTTGATTCCGCCATTGATCGTACCGGCATTGATGATCGAGGAGCCTGCGGCGGAAATGCCATAGGCGGCACCGCTGATCGTGCCATCATTGAAGATCAACGAATTAGTTCCGAGGACTACGCCACCTCCTGAACTGCTGCTGATCGTTCCCGAATTCAGAACAGTAAGAACCCCGTTGCCGCCGCTAACTCCCGCATTTGTTCCACTCATGACGCCTCCAGCGAGGTTCACGAGGGTCCCCGAGCCGAACGGACTGATGAAGCCTGCCGAACCAGAGATGGTGCCGGAGTTGGCAATGGCGAAGGTGGAAAACGCCTCGATCCCGTTATTGGTCCCCGTGATGACTGCGCCTGCCGAATTGATAATCGCGAGAGAGGCGCCCTGCACACCCTCGAAGCCGCTGATCGATCCCGCATTCAGGACGCTACCGCCTTGAATTCTGATCCCGGCATTGGTTCCGCTCACGGTCGCTGCGGTCGCGACATTGATCGTCACGCCCGTCTCGGCGCCGGAGCCATAGCCGAAAGTGCTGCCGCTGGTTCCGGGGGCACCTGCGCCCTGATTGGTGGTCGTGCCGGCGCAGGTCGCGGTCACATTGTTGGCCGCCGCCGGCGTACAGTCGGCTTTGGCCGAGCCGGTCCCGAGTGCCAGCGCGGCAAGGCCGAGGGCCAGTGCCGAAGCGCTGGTTTGGCTGGAGAAACGACGAACCTGCCGTCGGACGGTGGTTGATTCACAAAGGCCCTGTCCGACTCGCAAGATCATTCCGCCACCCCATCGCAACTACGCACACAAACGTGAACATCGTATCATTTGAAACGTGGCGGGTGTTTGTGGAAATGATGAGTAATATCTCGACAAGTTCGAGGTGTTGCCAACTCGTCACACAGGTAGTGATCTCGCGATGTGCTCGTATTGAGGGAGGTCTGTCAGTTGACGCTGCCTCACGGAAAGTGAACGAGCCATTCGTGATCGCTAAATGCCGGAGACGAGGAGGCAGCCATCGCCAGTTGCCGCCGTCACGCTGCGTTCAACTCGTCGTCTCAAGTGCTGCCTGACTTCAGTGCTGCCTGACTTGCGCTCACGAGACGGACGGCTCTCGAAAGACGTGTCAGGCGGTCGTCCAGTCGAAATCAGAGATGTGAATGGGGCGTGTCCGCCCCATTCTGGCATGAACCGATCTCTGCGCGGTTTGCGGAAAACGGCGTGCCGTCTTGCATTCGCCAATCGCCGGATGGATGTCCGCGGTTGAACCGCAGCCGGACGCGCGGCTCCCGGCCTCGGCTAAGAATGTCCCGGACTCGGCCAGTAACGATGTGCTTGGCGAACGGTGCTGGTCCGGCAGAGCTCATTCGCCACTCGGTGGCTCATATTCGTGGCCGAAGTAGTCGTCGTCCCAATTGTCTCGCCAACCAGGAGGCAGATTGTCCTCCTCCCAATGGTAGCCGACCCATTGCGGCAGGTCGACGTACAATGGCTGCTCTCGGTAGTGCTCGTGCCAATATGTCTCGATGTGGAAGGTCAGGGTTGGAATCTCGACGCGCGGCGCGTAGGCGGGAACGTAGACACGGCGTGTCTCGTAGATGAACTGAATGTGAGCACCTGAGGCCCAGCCGCGAAGGCCGGAAGCGCTGACATCGCACCATTTATAGCCGCTGAGACAACCGTGGATCGTCAGCGACGAGCCGGACCCCAGCACGCCAACAGCTGGAAACCGCACATTCGGTCCAGAGCGGATGTTCAGATTGACCCCGGCGTAACCTTCCAGCCCGGTTGCAGCAGCTTGCTCGCTTATGCCGATAAGGAGCAGCACCGCGCAGAGACGAATGACTTGCGTTATTTTCATGCGATGACTCCTTGTACGTAATGCGCCGGTTCGCGTGACGGACGAAGCGAGCGCGCTGTTCGCGTGCGGGGGCACCGCCCGCTCATCCGGTGGTGACCTGATCAGGCCGCACGATCCCTCACCGGACGTCTCATCAGATGTTGCTGCTAAGACGCTGGGCCATTAGCCGCGGGATCGTTACGACAGGCTGACGCGCGGGAGATCCGCTCTCCTTGCCGGTCCACCGACGACGCGCATCGATGCGAGCGTCGTAATGCTGCGGTAAGGCTCGCTCGCTAGCTTGCGCGTGTCCTTACGATCGAGACGGTATCATCTTCGCTGTCGACAGCGTAGACCGGGAACCGTGCTCACGAATCTCGATGTCGATCTCGCCCGGCCGGACACTGGAATGGCGTCGCGGAACAGAGCGTCGGGCCTCGTCGAGGCCAGCTCCGCCCCACTGCGGCACGCTCCTTCTCTACACTGGTAAGCCCGCATGGCTTCGGACGTCGTCGGACTCCAGTGAGCGGGCCGTTCGGGAGGTGTCCAGCCCCACATTCCCGAACGGCCTGCAGAGCGTTCTGGCTCTGAATTGTGAGCTGCCTCTATCGCATCGCGCTGAAGCAATCGTTTGTCTTGCTTGGACGAGCGCGTGCGGTGCCACGCCGCGCTATGTCGTCCTTCGCGAAGACATTCACACACGTATCATTGTTCATGATCCGCCGTACGACGAGACGAATTATGTCCGGAGCGTGGTGTCTAAGGCGGCTTGTAATGCTGTCGCAAGGCGAATGCGGCATTTCTCTGCGATGAACTGGCCGGACATCGTGAGCGGACCAGATGCAACATCGTAGGATGATATGAATAAGACTTGGCTTGTTGCTGCAGCTATTGCTCTTTTCGGCGCGGAGAGCGCAATGGCCGCAGACCTCGCGGCGAGGCCGGCCAAGACCTCCGCCGTGGTTGTGCCGCAGATCTCGCCCGTCCGCAGTTGGACCGGTCTTTATGTCGGCGGTCATCTCGGCGGAGAATTCAGCGGTGCCAGCGGAGCATTCGGCCGGGAATCGCGTTTCCTCGGCGGCCTGCAGTTTGGCGCTGACTATCAGTTTGCGCCGAACTGGGTGTTGGGTGCCGAAGGTCAATACAGCTGGCTTGCTGGAAACGGGCAGACCTCCACCCTCGGTCGTCGCGAGCTGACCCGTGACCGTAATGGCATCGGTGCGCTGACAGGGCGTCTGGGCTACACGTGGGGAGCAGGTCTGCTTTATGTCAAAGGCGGATATGCTTATCAGGACACGAGCTACGGCGTGAGATCGCGGGCCGGGGCGCCGGTTGCCTTTGCTGTCCGTGACAACAAGAGCGGCTACACAGTCGGGGCGGGCCTTGAATATATGCTCGCGCCGAATTGGTCGACGAAGTTGGAGTATCAGTATTACGACTTCGGCACCGCGCGCTTCGTCGCACCGTCACCCGGACGACTCGTGAGGAATGGTACGTTTGACAGCACGCTCCATACGGTGAGCGTGGGCGTCAACTATCGATTCTGACGACACCAAGCGGTAGCCTGCCGCGACATGATCGCGGCACGGCAGGCCCGCGTTGTCATGGTGTGGTAAGCTGCAGGTGTGACTCTGGTCGTCTCGATTGGTCTCAGGCGCGTCGTCCCGGCGCGTCCTCATGGAGAACACAATGAAGCAGATCAGCGCATGTCTCATCGTAGCGTTGGCCGTCACCAGTGCGACGACGACCCAGGCGTCGGCCGGTGGCAATCGTGGTGCGGCCGTGGCGGCAGGGGTGGTTGGCGGCCTGGCCATCGGAGCTCTTTTGGGATCCGCGGCTACCGCTCGTTCGGCGCCGAGCTATGTCTACGTCGATGACAACTATCCGCCGCCACGAGTCGTTTATCGCCGTCATCATGTGTACGACTATGATCCGGGATATGGCGACGGCTACGCGGACGGCTATGTGTCCGGATACAAGGATGGCTACTCGGATGGAGCCTGGTCGGGCTACTGAGGCGACCGAGCGCAAACGAGACCTGCAGGCCCCGCCGAGGCGGGGCCCTTTCTCGGATGTCATGGCTCCTCTGCGCAAACGAGGCGAGCCGGGGCGGGGCCGGTCCGGCTTGTGAACGGACGGCGGGCGCAGGGCCGAGGGGGCGGCGGACTACGGAGACGCAAGGGTCTCGGATGTCAGCGCCTGTGCGTCGGATCGCCTGCCCCGCAGCGATCTGATGTCCTGTTTGCTTCTGGCGTTGTTTGTCCTGGTCCGCGATGCGGCTTGGCCGCATATAAGAAGATGATGTTGTGATATTTGTTGTGTCGAAAGACTGGTCGTGACGTTCGGCAGAGTCGTACGTGCACTCCTGGCCGCTAACGTTCTGGTCATTTCGTCGGGGTGCGCGCAGTTCGATGGTCCCGCGTACTCTGCTGCGTTGTTGCCAGCTGAGTCTTTGACCGAGCCGGACGAAGCGTCAATTCAGCCGCTGCTGCCAGCCGCAGCCGCCCGCGTTCCGGCGCATCAGCCGAACCGCCGGTTGCGCTCTTTATCGCATGCCTGGTCCACGAAGCAGCGCGCGCCGCAGATTGGCGATATCGTCACCATGACAGTCAATATCGCGGAGAATCCGGGTGACATGTCCACGCAAGGTGGCGCAAATGCCAATCGGCACGCCGACGAGTTGCCTGACACCGGCGGCGCCGTGGCAAGCCGCAGGGCGGATGCTTCGTCGTCGCGCGACACTGCCGGCCGCACGACGGTCGGCCAGGCTGAGTTGAAACGGATGAGCATGGCGGCCGTGGTCACGCGCGTGAGTCCGGACGGCGGTCTCGTCGTCGAGGGGCGGCGCACGATGCAGATCGATGGCGAGATTGTCGATCTGGAGGTTTCCGGTGTCGTTCCGGCGGACAGCCTTCGCGTTGACCATTCGATCGACGCTTCGAAGATGAAGCAGATGCAGATCTCCTATCACCGGCGCCAAGCTGCCGCTCACCTGCGATAGCGCCGGGTGCAGGTCATCCTCGCGTAACCCGTCCGTCGTGCATTGCCGCATCGGGACTGTGGCTGGTTCGTGGGATACGGCTAGGATGATGACGCGACGCATCTGGCTCAGCTGCGCATTGATTGCTGCTGGTGGCACGGTGGCCGCCGTCTTGGTTGCTTCGCCAGAAGCGGATATTCAGCAAACGCCGCAGCCAGGCCGGGTCGTCCGGCAAGCCAAGAGGCTCAATCTCAATATGGCTCCCGCCGAGGAGTTACAGAAGCTGCCGCGCCTCAGCGCTGCCAGCGCCCAGGCGATCGTGGAAGCGCGAGACAAGTCGAAGTTCAAAGATTGGAACGATTTCGTGGCGCGCAGGGTGGTGCCATCGTTCGCCTACGACGAGATCCGGATTCTCGTGACGTTCTGACGAGACCCCGTATTGGGATTGTTGCAAGGCTCGCGGTCTGCGCGCCTGCCGCATTATTTGCTGCCCGGCCGGGCTGAATCATGCGGGTGTGACGACCGCAGACCGTCGACCTTCGGCAGCACGAAAAACGCGACGGCTGCTCGCGACAGCCCGGCCAAGCCAAACAGTTGCGACTGCATTGTGAACTCGCGCCTCACATAATTCCCTGCCGCAACGGCCAGCGATGTTGCGGCCTCAATACAATCGACTTGATCAAGAAAGCAGACGGAGGCCCAGCCTTGATCCTGAGTCGCACCGGTAGGCCCGTCCGCGGCAGCCTGGGCGAGTGACGGAGACAATCCGTAAAACGGATGATCGGGACTGTAAAATGCGACTGCAAATCCGAGACTCTCGTCGCCGACGACAGATTTGAGCGGAATCCCGACCAGTTCGCGCCATTGTCGGGTGGTTTCGAACGCGACCGCGCGATAGAAACCGCGGCCCTCTTCATAGCCGAACGAATTGCGGTAGAGGGCATGGAGCGGCGCAGCGATGGTGACGGCGACGACGGCGATTGCGGCAGCCAGTACAGTCATATTGACAGTGTAGAACCGCTCGATCCCATAACTTGCGCCGCACACCACCAGCACGACAAACAAGAAAAGCCCCTGAACCGCCCAGAGCGATGGCAAATCAGTGCCCATGATCAGGGCGTTGGCGACCGGAAGGCAGATGGTTCCAATAGCAACGTAAAAAAGCAGGCGCAGGCCGTCATCAAGCGCTACGAAGTCCCTCGGGAATCGCGCGATCCTGCGGCCGGCCGCCACGACCCAGGTCAAGGCGGATAGAGCCAGGGCGGCAGCAAGTCCCATCACGAATGAGAATGAATCGTGGAGCGATCTCAGCATGTCGGAATTGGCATGCGTCAGTGCGTGATGAATCGGAGCCGCGTCGCTCGCAATGAGCCAATCCAGATGCGGCCATAGCGCGGCCAGTCCGACCATGGCGGAGATCCAGGGCGAGAACGACGTGAAGTAGGCCCGGCGGAGCGGATGTAGCATTGCCGCCAGGCCGAAACTCGCGATCAGGAAGATCGAGTAGTATTTGCCGAGCATTGCGACCGCGGCGGTCAATCCCGCCATGGCGGCCCAGAGAAACGTCCGCGATTCATACGCTCGCAGAAAGCAATAGGTCGCGAGTGGCCAAGTCGCAAGTTGCACGGAGTTCGCATTGAACCGCTGCGCGTGAAACTGGTACACCGGCGTGAGCATCAGGAGAAGCAGCACGATCGCGCGCTTGTCTCCGGTCACGAAACGCCGCGAAATCTGGTCGACGAACCACAGCGCGAGCGCAGCATTGGTCATCGCCATCAGGTGAAACGACCAGTCGGTCGGCGGAAACAGGCGGCTCCAGGCGCCAGCCACCCATCCCATCAGCGGCGGATGCTTAAAGTAGCCCCAGGCGAAATGCCTTCCAAAGCTCCAGGTCTCGAGGGTATCCGGATGCAGTCCGGCACCGGAATAGGCGACGGTGAGATATGCCGTCCAGACCAGCGCGAAACAGGCCAGCAGCAGCGGCACGCCCCAGCCCCCCTCGACGGCGTCCAGCCACCGCAGGAAGGGACGACGCCAAGCCGCCGGACTCCGATCCGACTGTTCGGCGGCCGCCGAAAGCCAGTGATCGTATGTGCGATACAGTCCCTGGAGCAGATGTTGGCAGGAGCAGAGCGGAAGCGGGGCTGCTTCGCTCCGTCGGCAGTCCAGCGTTGATCCCGACCGAACCGGAGCCGATGGGGGTGCGGCGACCCCCGGTGTCCGGTCGATCATGCGTCAAGCTCCGTGAACGTTTTCCAGACGGTGTCCGTGCATCCGTCTCGGCGCCCAGGATTACAATAAGCTGACATCCTGGAACGTTTGCGTTCGCGGCGATGCTGTCACGGCGATCGCATGATCCCGCGGCCAGCGGCGTCATACAACTGCAAGCATGGCGGTGAATCATTGGGGTTACAACCTCTGGTGTCGTTGTTCGATCGCGCCCGCAGCGGCGAGGTTAATTCCCTGCGGTGGACCGTAGCGCAGCGGATGGGCTGCAGGTTTCTGCCTAAAGGGGACGAGCAACCAGGCGGTGAGAGGAAGCGGTTCCAGAAAACGGTATCGGGTAGCTCCTGACGTAATCCTATTGTAATCCCCCTGTAATCATAGGAACAACAGCGTGCAAATGGCGCAGGAGAGTAGCGTGCGAGTGCTGGTCGTGGAAGATGACCCCCAGCTAGGTATCTGGCTGCGGGATGCACTCGCAACAGCCTTCGGCTCTTCCGATATCGTGACGACCCTTGATGAGGGGCGGGCCGCGATCGCTGTGCGCACGTTCGAGCTTGTGGTCATTGACCGGGGGCTTCCCGATGGCGACGGACTTGCGCTTCTGCCTGACCTCCGGCAACAGAAGCCCAGTCCCGCAACGGTGGTGTTGACGGCCCTGGACGACCCTGCCGACATTGCGCGGGCGCTTGATGAGGGGGCGGATGACTACGTCGCCAAGCCGTTCGAGCCGATCGAATTGGTCGCGCGGGCCAGGGCGGTGCTGCGGCGCCTGTACCTCGACAGGGGCGCCGTCGTCTCGATCGCTAATCTGAGCTACGACATCGTCAATCGTGCCGTTGGCGTCGATGGCAATCCGATCGTCGTGCCGCGGCGCGAATTGGCGATCCTGGAGGCCCTCGTGCGTCGCAGCGGGCGGGTGGTTTTGCGCGAGACGCTCGAATCGGCGGCTTACGGGTTCGAGGATGAAATTCAGTCCAACGCTATCGAGGCCCACGTCTCACGACTGCGGCGCCGCCTGCGCGAAGCCAACTGCAAGGCGACGATCAGGCCGGTGCGCGGCCTCGGCTATTTGCTGAGCGGTGAGTGATGATCGCGAGCTGGAAGAAGCTCAAAGGCATGCGCCGTTCGATTACGCTGCTGTCAGCAACGCTGATCGGAGTCGTCACGACGATCATGCTGATCTGCGCCGCCGCCCTGCTGATCAGGTTCGGTGGCGACGACGATGGCACCTGGGGCGCTGCGGATGTCGCCGATGCGTTGAAGGAGGCGGTTGCACGGGATGCGCAAGGCCAGCTTCTGGTCAAACAGACTCCGCGTCTCGACAAGATCATCCAGGATTTTCCGACATTCTGGTACGTCGTCTCCGACAAGAGCGGCGAGGTCAGCCACGGTCAGCTGCCGAAATGGCGTCCCCATAAGCCGATCACGGTTCAGGACGGGACCAGCTTTCTTGCCTACGCCATCGATGGTGAGACCCGAAACTTCAAGCGAATGACGGCCGTGCGCAATACGCCGGTCGGCGAGGTCCTCATCGAGACTGGCGGCGTGGCCTATACGTCGACACAGCTGATGCTCGGGACCCTGACGGATGCAACGATCGTCGCGCTGCCGATTATCCTGGTGCTGCTGGCGACCGGCTTCGCCGCACTGGTGTTCGTGCCGGCAGCAATCGCGCGTCCGGTGCGCGCTGTTGCCACCGCCGCCGAGATGATCGACGGCGTGCCGGACGGCCGCCGGCTGCCTGAAGCCAGTGCGCCCGCTGAATTGCTGCCCTTGGTCACCGCGTTCAATCGGGCGTTGTCCCGGATCGACCGGGCGGCCGAGGCGCAGCGTCATTTCCTGTCCAATGCCGCGCACGAATTGAGGACGCCGCTGACCAATGCGCGGACGATGCTCGAGGTGATCCCGGATGGCGCGCTGCGTGCCAGGCTCATTGCAGAGAACCAGAAATTATCGACCATCGTCACCATGCTCCTGCAATTGGCGCGGATTTCGATGGAGCCGGTCGAACTGACCGATATCGATCTGGTGGCGCTGGCACGACGGGTGACGGCCGAGCATGTGCCGATGGCGCTGAAGGCCGGAGGTGAGATCGGATTTACCGGTCCTGACGCTCCGGTGTGGATCCGCGGCTCGGAGCCGGCGATCGCGGTGGCGCTGTCGAATCTGATCAGGAATGCCGTCATTCATGCCGGGGCAGGCGGTCCCATTCTCGTTGCAGTGGACACCGCCGCGAGTCTCAGCGTGATCGATTCCGGCCCCGGTCTGCAGGCGGATGAACCTGAACGGCTGCTTGAGCCGTTCGAGCGCGGTCATACCCGCGGCGAAGGAATGGGACTCGGGCTTTCGATCGTGTCTCAGGTCATGGCCGCCCATCATGGCCGCGTCGGACTGCGCGCCACGCCGGGCGGAGGCACCACGGTTGAGCTTAGCTTCGCGCGCGCGGACGTTCGGGACGCGCCGTCGCTGGCGATCAACGGTTCGGAGTCAACAGCCGGACGCACAACGGAAAAGGCCGGTCTGCTGCAGCGCTGGTGTTGAGGATCTTCGCGGGGCCGCTTGAATGCTGACGCGCGGCCTCAGCGCGTCTCCTTGCTCCGCTGCCATTTCAGAAAGTCGCTATAGAGCCGCGCCGCCTCGTCCGTCGACATGCGCGCCTGTGTCTTGCGCTCGTCGAGAAATTTGCGGAATTCCGCTGGCGTGCGCTGGTCCTCCGCCGGCGACTGCATCCGGCCTACGCCGTCGAGCCAGTCCTGCGCAGCCTTGAAGCGGATCAGCCCCGACACCGGCGCGGATAGGACGGTGTCGCGCCATTTCGGATGCCGCGGTGGCGACTGCAACACCTGGATCTTGCCGAACAGCGCATCGACAAACCTCGCCGTGCGGCGGTAGCGCTCGCTTCCTTCGGGCCAGTTGTAGACCATCAGCACGGTCGAGGCTGCGACCGCGTCGACCTTGGTCCCGGCCGGCACCAGATTCGGATATTCCTCGGACGAGAATGTCGTCGGCAGGTAAATGTCCTGCAATGCGCGGTCGTAGGGCACGGGCAGCAAATGCAGCCGTCCCCCCTCATTCTTGATGCCCTTGATGACGGGGGCGTCCTTCGACACCGAGGCGATCCAGGCGTCGCCCTGGCCGTCGATCAGCTTCTGCAGACCCCCGGTCGGATCGGTCTGCGAATCGATCTCGGCCTGGATGCCGAGCCGGCGGAAGATCGTCCGCGCCGCTGGCAGGCCGATCGAGCGCTCGGCGAACACGCGCCTTCCGTTGAGGTCCTGCAGGCTGCGGATCTCGCGCCGCGCGACAATGTGGACGTCGTTATGGAAGAGCTGCGCGATGTAGCGCACGCGCTGGGCAATGTCCGGGATGTTATATTCCGTCTTGACGAATTCCAGCGCGTCGGTGGCGACGAAGCCCATGTCGATGTTCTTCAACATGATGATGTCGACGAGGTTCTGCGCCGATCCCTTGCCGAGGATCGGCAGGACGCGCAGGTTCTCGCCTTCGTCGAGCACCGCCGCCATGTCGGAGCCCATCACCGACATCGGACCGCCGATCGGCGCGGTGATGACGGTCACGGTGCCGGAGTTCAGCGCCTCGCGGTCCGGGAGATTGCCGACCACGGCCGCATTGGCCGGCGGCGGCCGGTGCTGTTGCGCTTGCTGTGCTGCGGCGTTGCCGGAAAACGTCACGAAGGATAGGAGGCCGAATGTAGAGACGAAGACGCCAACAACGGCACGCGCGACACGATTCACCGAACGCTTCCCCGGATTTATTCTACTTTGGTCGGGTAACTAGCAGTTCGATCCCGGCCGAAATTTGGCAGCAGCGCGGCGATGCGCAAGATGCTCCAAATTTGCCTAATCAGCTCCACGCCAGCGCTGGAATTGCGGTACCGGCGTGTAGCATGCGCTGCATGAGTTCGTGTCGTATCCGAAGCAGGGCGCGCGGTATGATGACTACAAATCGTGTTTGTCTGAATGCATCCGTTTTGCGTGCGTTTGGCCCGCATCGATGTCGTGAATTCGCGACCCGTGCCGGGGCGCGCACGGTCGACGAGCTTCGGCCCCGTCGCGATGCGCGCCTCGCAATGATCGAGGCGTCCTTACCGCCTTACGCGCTTGCGGCATCGAGCCGCGCGACCTGATCGGGTGTCAGTGTGAGCCGGGTCGCGGCGACCAGCGTGTCGACATGCTCCGGCTTGGTGGCGCTCGCGATCGGTGCGGTCACGGACGGTTTGGCCAAGAGCCAGGCCAGCGCGATCGATGCCGGCTCGGCGCCGGTCTCCTTGGCCACGGCATCAAGGCCGGCGAGGATGCGCAATCCCCGCTCGTTCATGTATTTCGGAATGCCGCGCTGTCCGCGCGGGCTTTTGCCGAAATCGGCCTCCGAGCGGTACTTGCCGGTCAGGAAGCCGGCCGCGAGCGAGAAGAAGGTGATGACGCCGACGTCGTTGCTTTCGCACACGCGCTGCAGCGCTCCCTCGTAGGAATTGCGCTCGGCGAGGCTATATTCAGGCTGCAGGCTCTCATAGCGCGGCAGATTGTGCGCCTTGGCGATGTCGAGCGCAGCCTGCAGCCGCTCGGCCGAGAAGTTCGAAGCGCCGATGACGCGCACCTTGCCGGCCTTGATGAGCTTGTCATAGGCCGCCAGCGTCTCTTCCTGCGGCGTCGTCTCGTCGTCCTTGTGCGACTGATAGAGATCGATCACCTCGGTCTGCAGCCGGCGCAGCGAATCTTCGACCGCACGCGCAATGTAGTCGGGCTTCAGCCCGACCTTGCCGTCGCCCATGTCCATGCCGACCTTGGTGGCGAGGATGATCTTGTCCCGGTTGCCGCGCAGTTTCATCCATTTGCCGATGATGGTCTCGGACTCACCGCCGGTGTGGCCCGGTACCCAGCGCGAATAGACGTCGGCAGTGTCGAGAAAGTTGATCCCGGCCTCCAGCACCTTGTCGAGCAGGCGGAACGAGGCCGCCTCGTCGACAGTCCAGCCGAACACGTTGCAGCCGAAGCAGAGGGGTGGAACGAGGAGGCCGGAACGGCCGAGCGGACGCATCTTCATGACGATCTCTCGATTGAGCGGAGCTTGAAGGGAGCTGGGGCTGGAGCTGCAGATTGCCTGTGTTCGCTGAGCGTGACCAGAGCGGCAGCAGCATGGCGGGGCCGCCCCTGGCGGACCCAACCGTGACGCAGTCTGCCCCGAAGACGGTCCGGCTGCGTCAGACTTTTCACTCAGTCACCGACCACGGTCTGCCTATTGCGAATGCCTCGCAGCTGCGAATCCGAGGCGAAGCTTGGGGAGTCCGTTGAATGAACATGCTGACCTATGACCAGCTCGGACTGAGCTCCGATGCGATCAACGGCCTCGAGCCGACCGCGGCCGCCGCGAGCGCCGGCGCTGTGGCATCAGCCGCCGCCGCGCTGCCGGCCGGAGCGGTGTCCAAGCCCGTGTTTCACGCCGACGGCTCGGAGACGGTGTCGGTGCATACTGGCGGCCTCACCTTCAATCTCACCTTCGATGCTGCCGCGGCCGCAGCGCCCGAGAGCTTCCGCGCTGGCGTCGAGCTGGCGGCGGCTATCCTGTCGTCGGCGATCACCGACAAGGCCACGGTCAATCTCGCGATCGACTATGCGGGCACCGGCGGCGGCGCCGGCGCCAATATCAGCAATGGCCTGCTGGTCAACTATACGCAGCTCAAGGCCGACCTCGTCGATCATGCGGCGGCTGGCGACACAGTGTTCGATCATCTGAAGGCCGGGGCGACGATCCAGGGCCATGCGATGGTCGCTGTCTCCAACGCCGAGGCGAAGGTGCTCGGCCTGATCGCGCCGAACGACACAACCACGCAGGACGGCTTCGCGACCTTCAACACCGATATTCCGACGCAGTCGCTGGTCGGCGTCGCGCTGCATGAGCTGTCGCATGCGCTGGGGCGCGTGCCCACGCCGGGCCAGGCGGATGTGTTCGATCTGTTCGACTTCACCCGGCCCGGCCACAATCTGATCAACAACAGCCTGAGTTCGGCGCCGCCAGCCTATTTCTCGATCGACGGCGGCGTCACCAAGATTGCGGATTTCGGCCAGACCTCCGATCCGGCCGATTTCCTCAACACCGGCATTCAGGGCGCCAACGATCCGCTCAATGAGTTCTACAACCCCACGACGTCGCAATTCCTGTCGCCGATCGACCTCGTGGTGCTGGAGGCACTCGGCTTCAATATCTCGACCCCGAACACGCAGGCGCTGCTCGCTCAGCTGCCGCAAGCCACCGGCGCCGCAGCCCCGGTGCAGACCGCGCAGCAGGCCGCGACCATCGCCTCGGCCGTGGCCGCCGAGACGGCGGCGAGCCTGACCAAGCTTGGAGATCCCACCGGTGCGGCGCAGGTGCTTGCGAATGCGCGGGCCGATGCGGTCGCGGCCAATGCGGCCGATGCCAGCTCGTCGCATGACCACACGGCATCCTACGCCTCACATTCCGCCGCGCTGCATCATGATGGCATGACGCTCGCCATGCATCTGCATGCCATCAGCGCGACCTGAGGGCGCGGAGCGGTCGAGGACGGCGGCGCTCATCCGAGCCAGGGCTTGACGAACGTTTCGCTGTGTTCCCACAACCGGCGTGCGGCCGTGCCGTCATCCTTGAAGGCGACCGGCATCGGCTTGCGGCCGGAATAGCATTCGCCAAGCTGCCAATCCGTTCCAGGCGCGCTCTCGGCCAGCCACGTGAGCCGCTGCGCGCTGCGCTCTGGGCTGATCGTGATCAGATATTTCAGCGGCGAGTGATAGAACAGCCTCATCAAATGCGTCGTATCATTGGCGAAGTTGGAGCGTACGATGCCGGGATGGAATGAGACTGCTGCGATCCCGTCGGCGCGATGACGGCGATCGAGCTCGCGGGTGAACAGGATGTTCTCAAGCTTGCCGTAGCCATAGGCGCCCTGTGGCGTGTAGCCGCGCTCATTATTGAGATCGTCGACATCGAAGTTGCGGCCGAAAATATTGGCCGCGGCGCTTGCCGTCTGGATGACCTTGGCCCGGCTGGCGATCAGCCGCTCCAGCAGCAACCGGGTCAGCAAAAACGGCGCGAGGTGGTTGACCTGGAATGTCATCTCGAAGCCGTCGGAGGTGAGTGCGCGCTGGCCCATGATGCCGCCGGCATTGTTGGCGAGCACGTCGATGCGGCCGTGATCGAGCAACTCACCGGCGAGCCGCTGGACATCGGCGAGCTGCGTATAGTCGGCGAGGTGAAAGGGCGCATTCAGCTCGCGCGCCAGCGCCTCGGTCTTGGCCTTGCTGCGCCCGACCAGCACGACATTGTGACCGTTCGCCTTCAACTGCCGCGCAGCGGCGGCTCCGATACCGTCGCTGGCTCCGGTGATGATGATGGTCGGCATGACGGCTCCCTTGCTCGTGGAGGCAACGATCGCCGTCACTACCGGCACTTCTGAAAGAATGGACATATCGACGATATCTGTCGACCCGATAATTGCACCGACCGTTGCTTCGTCTCGAACAAGCGCCCGCGATGCAGCGGTGACCGGTGCTCGCCTGTATTCGCGGCCGATGCGTCGCAAGCTTCGCCACGGCCGTTCAGCGGGGCGTCGATCACAGCCGTTCAGGGCTCGACCGCGAGCGCATGCCGTGCGCTGTCCGGCTTCAGCCGCGCACGGAGCTTCGCCGCCAGCTCAGCGCCGAAGAAGCCTTGGGGATTCGATGGCGACAAGGCGTCGCGCTTTTCCCACTCCGTGATTCGGTCCCTGGCCTTGTCGAACGCGTCTTCGAGCGACACGCCGGCGCCGAGATTCTGGTTGAACAGGGCGTCGCCGAAATACGTCCAGTCACGCTCATTCGAGCAGCCGAAGGAGGGATTGTTTTCGTCGGCGGCGGTCAGCACCACGCTGTCGGGTGAAGCGAGGCGCTTCACGAACACGCCGGAATAGCAGGCCGAGATGATGATCAGCCGGTTCTTGATGCCTTCGCGATCGAGAACAGTGGCGATGTGATCGGGCGAAAGCTGACCGTGGAACGCGCCGGACAGCCGCAGTCCGACGCCCGTCGGCCCGCCATGCGAGGTGATGAAGAGCAGCAGAATATCCTCGTCCTTGTCCATCACCTTGGCGACCGCATGGACGGCTGACGCAAAATTCGTCCGGTTCGCGATCGGTTGGGCGTCGACCGTATCGGGGTGGTTGACGAGCCGGATCGTGCCACGGTCGAGCCCGATCGCTTTGTCCAGCGCCGCAAGGCCGCCGTCGAGCTCCTTGATGAAGACATCCTGGTCGGACCAGCCGGCCATCCCGATGGCATAGATGCCGGGCTTGCCCTTGCGCTCGGGCAGCAGCTTTGCGGTGGCGGCCTCCAGCAGCGGCCCTTGCGCGAGCTCGACCGTATCGGCGTCGACCAGACGGGCCGTGTTGTTGTTGAGCCCGACGAGTTTGGCGAAGGTCCATTCGTAAAGATTGTAGGAGCTGCGTGACGTATCGAGACCGATGAAGGTCGGATAGGCAGGCAAAACGGCCAGCGCGGTCGACACCAGGGCCGTCAGGCCCAAGGCACGCCAGACAGGTCGGCGGTAGGCGGGGTCGCTACGCAGCGCTGCGGCGATCGCGCCGGTCCACCAGATCAGCAGGACGAGCACGAGCGTAGCTGTGGCCGCCGTGCTGATCCAACCATCGAATCTCATATCGAAGCGCTCGGCCATCGGCAGGCGATCGATGGCGAGCGCGGCGAGCTGCACGAGGCCGATCAGCGCAAACAGCTTCCAGAACAGCGCTGTGCGGCTGCGCGAGACATAGGCGATGCTGGCCACGCTCAGAGCGGCGGCCGCAGCCAGCACCGGCTGACTGCTGATCAGCATCACCGCGCATTCCGCGAGGACGACAAGCGCGAACAATTGCGCGACGCCCGTGGTCCGATCGGCCGAGAACACCAGCAATCCCGCGGCCACCAGAATGGCGGCCTGGGCGATCACCGTATTGACGCCATACAGCGTAAAACTGGCCGCGCCATCGGCTGCAACATATTGCCGAGCCGCCTCCGCAGCCATCGCGACGAAGATCCAGATGATGGCAGTGCGGATCCTGACAGCGCCCGGCGTCGCCGCACGCCGCCAAGTGGCGGCGCCCAGCGCCGTCTTGAGGATCGACCAGAGCCCGTTCATGTTCTTTTCACCATCCCCGACCAGACGCCTGGTGCGATGGTAATCACGATCTCCGAACGATTGATTGCGCCGGTCGCGTGAATCCTCCGCATTTGTCGCTCCGCCGCGATTGTGGACCGGTTGCCGCCGCGGTGCTGGTCGGCGGGGGGGCGCGCTGTCACCGCGCTGTCCGCACGGTGGCGAGCGACATGATGGTCCAGCCGAGCCACATCCGTTCTTGAGTATGACGAATAGAACGATGCAGCCAACCTAATCCGAGCGCTTCGGCCAATCGTCGGACGCGCGGCGCGTTGACGTAGCGCAGCAGTCCGCGATTGAAGTGCGGCGTGATCGAGAACATCTCGCTGACGTCGAAGCGGTTGCCGAGCAATTGCGCCAGCTCATGTCTGTCGGTCCAGCGTCGAAGCTGTCCCTGCGCCGGTGGCGGAATGTCGTTCATCCGCAAAGCCGGCGCATTTTGGGTGCCGAGCATCAGACGACCTCCCGGCTTCAGCAGATCGGCGATCTTGGCCAGAAAGGCCTGCTGGTCAGCAACATGCGCGAGCACCTCAAGGCTGATCGCGACATCGTAGTCGCCGCCGACATCGAGTGTCATGAAGTCCCCTGGGATGAAGCGAACCTCAGGGAGCCGCTTGGCGGTCCGGGCGATGACCTCGTGAGAAAGGTCGGTGGCTGTCACCTGACCAAACCGGGTCAGGTGCTCGCACAACCATCCGGCGCCACATCCAACCTCGATGATTTTGAGGTCGGTCCGTCCCAGGCCTTCCAGCCATGATATGATGACGTCGCGTTGATCGATCGAGACCTCTCCGACGTCCTTCTCCCGGGTCGACGCATTCCAACTATTCCAGAAGGTCTGTTGAATATCGATCGTATCGTTCATGAATTGGCCCCGTTTGGATCGACGCGCGCATTAATGACCGGATCGTAAATCGTCATTTGATAGAAATCGCGGGGAGTATAGGGCTATGGTCCGAAGCGTGCAATCACGGGGGGCGACAGGGGAGGGCGGTTCAGCGGCTGCTGCGCTTTGTCTGAGAGAGGCCCGAGGCGGAGGACACGCCTGGCGCACGCGACGCGAATGCGGCGGTCGCTGAGCTGGGGCGCGCTAGGTCCTTTCTCTGTATCGTCCAGCCTCGTGTCTCTGGGCGAGACGACGCGGGACGACATCTTTCGTCGCTATGAGAAAGTAGTTCTGATGACCGGTGCCAGGTCAACGAACGCTGTAGATGTGGGCTTAGAACCCCGAGAAGACCCGCACATTTTCTTTGCCAGAATCAGAGAAATCGTCTTCTTTGCCAGAATCAGAGAAATCGTCGCCTGCCAGAACAGGCACGCCCCACGAAGCGCATGGCTATCTTCGCTTGCCTAAATTGTTCGCGATAGCGGACAGCAAGGCGGGCGCGTGTCCATATGATGAGACTTCGCGGGCGCAGGGACTACTTCTTGATCTTCACGCCCTTGATTGTGAAGCGTTGGGGTCGATGCGCTCCAACGGATCGCTCTCGATTGGACGGCCTTGCCGCGCTGCGGCCTCGCTCATTGGGCGTGCGATATCAGCGCCTCCGCCTGTCGCGGAGGCGCTGCTGGAATCTCGTCAGGCTGCGGCGCGCGCCGCCACGGCAGGAAAGTCGATCTCGGTCTGGGCAACGTTGTTGATGTAGTTGGTCCAGCTGTTGAGCGCAACGTGGAGCCCGCGTGCTATCCTATGAGGTCGCCGACGCGATCAGCGTCGGCCGGCTGCAACTGGCTTCGGAATCCTTCGAGCCGCCGCCCGCCCCGGTCAGCCTGGTCCATGCCGGCCAGGGCCTGCTGCCGCTCAAGCTGCGCGCCTTCCTCGCCTTCGCCGCTGCGCGCCTGAAGGCGCGGCTGGCGGCGTCAGGACTGAGCCGGGGCGATGGGGTGTCCTGATCCGCGATCGAATCGCGATAGAGGAGGTGCACGACGCACTGGCGTCTAGTTGCATGCAGCGTCACCTTAATTTTGCGGAGCGGCGTGGATGCGCCGCGCGCGGTGGTGCTCGTTGGGCGTGTGAGTTGGAGCGACGGTCCTACAAACTTGGTGTCGTCCCGGACTTGACCCGTGACCTATAGCCACCCTCGAATGTGTGAGGCGCGCAGGTGGCTCAGAGAGGCGGTCCAATACGTCTCTCTCTGGTTATGGATCCCGGATCTTCGCGCGCTTTGCGCGCTCGTCCGGGATGACAACGGAGATTGAGGCTGCATTGTACGACAAGCTCGCTGTCATCGCCCGGCTTGACCGGGCGATCCAGTATTCCAGAGACGATGGAGATGGAGCCGAGGCGCCGCGGGATACTGGATCACCCGCCTTCGCGGATGATGACAGATGAATGTGTGGCGGGATCTCCCAACTCACACGCTTGGACCCGGCGCAGTGCTCCGCTCAGTGGGCGACCGCACCGACTACTTCCTGATCTTCACGCCCTTAGTCGTGAACCGCTGCGGCCGCTGCTCCGGGCGCACCGGCCGTCGCGTTGTGGCGGCCTTGCCCGTTCCGGGCGGCTGATGTGCCGGCACCAGTTGATCATGGCGCGAGCCGATCAGGTCGCTGCGGCCCATGGCGCGGAGCGCGTCGCGCAGCACCGGCCAGTTGTCCGGGTCGTGATAGCGCAGGAACGCCTTGTGCAGCCGGCGCTGCTTCAGGCCCTTGATCGCTTCGACCTTGTCGCTCGCCCCGCGGCGGACGCCGCGCAAGGGATTGACGCCGGTGTGGTACATCGCGGTCGCGGTGGCCATCGGCGAGGGCAGGAAGGTCTGGACCTGATCGGCGCGGTAGCGGTTGCGCTTGAGCCACAGCGCGAGGTTCATCATGTCCTCGTCTGACGTGCCGGGATGGGCGGCGATGAAATACGGGATCAGATAATACTTCTTGCCGGCCTCGCGCGCCGCGGCGTCGAACATCTCCTTGAAGCGGTCATAGGTGCCGATGCCCGGCTTCATCATCTTGTCGAGCGGGCCGCGCTCGGTATGTTCAGGGGCGATCTTCAGATAGCCGCCGACGTGATGCGTGACGAGCTCCTTGATGTAGGCGGGGCTCTCGACCGCCAGGTCGTAGCGCACGCCCGAGGCGACCATCACGCGCTTGACGCCCTTGACCTCGCGCACCTTGCGATACAGCCGGATGAGATCGTCATGCGAGGTGTTGAGGTTCGGGCAGATCTCGGGGAACACGCAAGAGGGCCGGCGGCAGGCAGCCTCGACCTTCGGGTCCTTGCACGCCATCCGGTACATGTTGGCGGTCGGGCCACCGATGTCGGAGATCACGCCGGTGAAGCCCGGCGTCTTGTCGCGGATGCGCTCGATCTCCTGCAGGATCGATTCTTCCGAGCGGCTCTGGATGATGCGGCCCTCATGCTCGGTGATCGAGCAGAAGGTGCAGCCGCCGAAGCAGCCGCGCATGATCGTGACCGAGAACTTGATCATGTCCCAGGCCGGGATCTTGGCATCGCCATAGGAGGGATGCGGCGCGCGGGCGTAGGGCAGATCGTACACGCTGTCCATCTCCGCCATGGTCAGCGGGATCGGCGGCGGATTGAGCCAGAGGTCGCGGTCGCCATGGCGCTGCACCAGCGGGCGCGCATTGCCGGGATTGCTCTCCCGGTGCAGCACGCGCGAGGCCCGCGCATAGGCTTCCTTGTCCTGCTCGACCTGCTCGCAGGACGGCAGGCGGATGACGACGTCGCCTTTCTCGCGGGCCGCGCCTTCGTCGGCGGAATCGAGATCGTCGGCATGCAGCTCGACGAACCCCTCCGGCACTTTCCGGAACAAGGCGGTCCCGCGGACCGACTGGATGTCCTTCGGCGATTCCCCACCTGCGATGCGGTGCGCGACCTCGATCACAGCGCGCTCGGCATTGCCGTAGATCAGAATGCCGGCCTTGGCGTCGGCCAGCACCGAGCGGCGCACCTTGTCGGACCAGTAGTCATAATGCGCAATCCGGCGCAGCGAGGCCTCGATGCCGCCGAGCACGACCGGCACGTCCTTGAACGCCTCGCGGCAGCGCTGCGCGTAGACCAGCGTGCTGCGGTCGGGCCGCTTGCCGCCCTCGCCATTCGGCGTGTAGGCGTCGTCGCTGCGGATGCGGCGATCGGCGGTGTAGCGGTTGACCATCGAGTCCATGTTGCCGCCGGTGACGCCGAAGAACACGCGCGGCCGGCCGAGCGCCTTGAACGGCTCGGCGGAATGCCAGTCGGGCTGCGAGATGATGCCGACGCGAAAACCCTGCGCCTCGAGCAGCCGGCCGATGATCGCCATGCCGAACGAGGGATGGTCGACATAGGCATCGCCCGTCACCAGCACGATGTCGCAGGCGTCCCAGCCGAGCGCGTCCATCTCCTGGCGGCTCATCGGCAGGAACGGCGCAGGCTTAAGGTCGGCGCGGTGGCGCGGCCAGGAACCCAAAGGCGGAGCGGTGAGGGGGATGTTCATCGCCCAGCCATAAGGCGGAGGGCCGGCGAGTTCAACCGCGTGCCGACCCGAGCGGGGGCGGCCGAGGATCAAATTGTCCGGAATGGTTCCTGGAAGATGTCGCGGGGCGTCCAGGCCGGCGCGGAACGCGGGCTCAGTCGAGCCCTTCCTGGGCGGTCGCCCGCCGTTTCATCCAGCCATGGCCGAAAAAGGCCAGCAGCGCCGCGGCGGCGAGCATGATCCAGATCGAGGGCATTTTCGAGCGGGTGCCGCCGCTGGATTCGCCCACCGTGATCGAGTCCTGGGCCCTGCCCGGCTCGGTCATCGACACCAGCCGCATGTCGACCACTTCGGTCGCGCGGCGCATGTCGGCCAAGGCGGAGGGCATGGTCGGGGTCGAGTCGGCCGCAAACAGCGGGCCGGTCGGCGCGCCGCCGGGATCGTCGGCGGCGACCTCGGTCTTCGGCGGCTCCATCGCCGACTGGGCGGCGTGGCTGCCAGCGGGCAACTGGGCGAACGAATTCAGGTTGGCCGGCCGGTGCGTCTTCGGCGGATGCTGCGGCATTCGCTCCTGCCGCTCCACCTTGTCGGCGCTCGCCGTCTTCTTGCGGGGAACGTGCTGCGGCACAGCGACCCGCACTTGCGGCCGCGCATAAGAGGGGTTGGTGATGGCCAGCATGCGGTTGGACCAGGACATATAGGCCTTGCAGAGATCGCTGCAGTACTGCTCGTTGACGGTCTCGCTGCTGGCCGACGCAGCTTGCGCCGGACCGCTTGTGAGAAGGGCAATTGTCGAGACCACGGCTGCGACGCCGCCGAGCCTCACGAAGGACTTTGAATGAGACGTCGCGCTGAAATGGTTGATCATCAATTTCCCCCGTCGCGGTTTCACGCCGTTTGGGAGATAACGACAGTCGCTATGGTCGATAGTTGGATCAGATCGCGTCAACTTCCGGATCAGATGCGGTCAAATTTTCGGATTCGAGGAGCTTCTCCATGCGACAGCGAGCGCTGTTGTTCGATATCGACGGCACGCTGGCCGACACCGATGCGCTGCACATCCAGGCCTTCAATGCCGTCTTTGGGCGATATGGCCACATCTTCGACCGGGCGCGGGCCGCGCGGGAGCTGCTGGGGCGCTCGAATGCGTCGATCGGCGCCGAGTTTCTGCCGGACGAGCCGCCGGAGCGGCGTGCCGAAATCATGGCGCAGAAGGAGGCGGTGTTTCGCAGCCTCGCCGCCGGCGAGGTGCAGCCATTGCCGGGCCTGATGACGCTGCTCGATCATGCCGAGGCGGCGGCGATCCCCGTGGTCGCCGTCACCAACGCGCCGCGCGCCAATGCCGAAATGATCCTGCACGGGCTCGGGATTGCGGCTCGGTTTCGCGCCGTCATCATCGGCGACGAGCTGCCGCACGGCAAGCCGCACCCGCTGCCCTATCTCGAAGGGATGCGCGCGGTCGGGGCCGCCCCCGATCGCTCGCTCGCCTTCGAGGATTCCCGGGCCGGCATCACCGCGGCGAATGCCGCGGGCCTCGTCACGGTCGGCATGCGCAGCAATCTCGGCCATGACGATCTGATCGCCGCCGGCGCTGCGCTCACGGCGGCGGCCTTCGACGAGCCGGAGGTGCTGGCGCTGGTGACGATGCGGCTCGGCGCAGGCGCCTGAGTCGCCCGATCGTGGTGCAGGTTCAAACCGAGCAGGCGAAATAATTCGGCGACGATGGTCTTTGAAATGTCCAGGGGATGCCTAGCTCCTCGCCCGCCGACATCGAACGGCATGATCGCGCGAGGTGACAGCGCGGCGGCAGGAGCCGCCCCGGCCGCGCGCGACTTGGAGATCCCTCATGGACATCACCACTCTGATCCAGCCGGCCCTCGCGGCCGGGGCGATCATTGCGCTGCTTGCGTTGCTGAAGCTTTCCAACGTCATCCGCTACATTCCGAACAACCAGGTCGGGATTGTCGAGAAACTATGGACGCCGCGCGGCTCCGTGGCTGACGGGTTCATTGCGCTGAACGGCGAGGCTGGCTTCGAGCCGGAAGTGTTGCGCGGCGGCCTGCACCTGTTCTTCCCCTTCATGTACCGCATCCATCGCTCCGACCTCGTCACCGTGGGTCAGGGCAAGATCGCCTATGTCTTTGCCCGTGACGGCGCGCCGCTCGGCGCCTCGCAGGTGCTGGGCGCCAACGACAGCGATGACAAGAGCGATTTCCAGGACGCGCGTCGCTTCCTGCGCGCCGGCGGCCAGAAGGGCCCGCAGCGCAAGATCCTGCGCGAGGGCACCTATGCGATCAACACCACGCAGTTCGCCATCATCACCGACGAGCGCGTCTACGGCCATGCCTTGAGCGAGCAGGAGCGTGTCGTGCTCGACGCGATGCAACTGACGATCGCCGAGCGCTGGGGCTTCACACCCGTCATCCTGGCGGCTGATCATGACCTCGTCGGCATCGTCACCGTGCATGACGGTCCGTCGCTGCCGCCCGGCGAGATCATCGCGCCGGAGGTCGGTACCGACCTGCATGACGACGGCACCTTTCACAACAACTTCCAGGAGCCGGAGAAATTTCTCGCCGCCGGCGGGCATCGCGGCCGCCAGCTGCAGGTCATCGTCGAGGGCACCTGGTACATCAACCGGCTGTTTGCCACCGTGGAGAATGTGCCGAAGACCATCATCCCGGTCGGCAATGTCGGCGTCGTGATCTTCTACACCGGCCCGCGCACGGCTGACGTGTCGGGCGAGCAGTATCGCCATGGCGAACTGGTCGGCAATGGCGGCCGCGGCGTCTGGAAGGATCCGCTGCTGCCGGGAAAATATGCGTTCAACACCTATGCCGGCAAGATCGAGATCATTCCGACCGTCAACTTCATCCTGAAATGGGTGCGCGGCGAGGTCGGCGCGATGAAGCTCGATGAAAATCTGTCGGAGATCTCGCTGATCACCAAGGACGCGTTCGAGCCGACCTTGCCGCTCTCGGTCGTGATGCACATCGACTACAAGAAGGCGCCGATGATCATTCAACGCTTCGGCGACGTGAAGAAGCTGGTCGAACAGACGCTCGATCCGATGGTCAGCGCGTTCTTCAAGAACGTCGCGCAGAAGATGACCCTGATCGAATTGCTGCAGAATCGCGCCGCGATCCAGGAGGAGTCGGCGGCCGAGATGAAGGTGAAGTTCGAAGGCTATTCGCTCGAGCTGCAGGAGGTCTTGATCGGCACGCCGCGCGCGGCACCAGGCGATCAGACGATCGAGAACATCCTGATCCAGCTGCGTATGCGCCAGGTCGCACGCGAGCAGGTCGAGACCTTCCAGGAACAGGAGAAGGCCGCGATCCAGGAGCGCACCTTGAACGAAGCGAAGGCGACCGCGGCAGCCCAGGCCGCGCTGACCCAGTCACTGATCCAGATCCGCGTCAACGAGAATGAGGGCGCGGCCGCGCTGGCCCGTGCGCAAAAGGATGCCGAGACACGCAAGGTCACGGCAGCTGCCGTCGGCGAACAATCGCGACTGGAAGGCCAGGGCGAGGCCGATCGCGCGCTGGCGGTCGGCGCGGCCAGCGCGCAGGCGACCAAGCTCGCGGTCGATGCCTATGGCGGGCCGGAGTTCCGGCTGGCCGAGCAGAACTTCGCCAAGTTCGCCGAGGCGCTGACCCGGATCAACCAGCCGCTGGTGCCGCAATTCCTGATGTCGGGCGGGCCGGGACAGGAGAGCGGCAGTTCGGGGCTGATCCCGACGGCGATGCTAAGCTCGATGTTCGGCCGCATGATGCCGGAGGCGCTGGAGCAATTGAAGCGCGAGGCACCGCGCGCCGCGCGTCAGTAGCAGGGAACAGGGTGGGACGGCGAGCTGACATGTCGCTGACATCGGACAACAGCTTGCCGTCACCGCCCGTGCGCCATGGTCGGATCGAAGGCGGCCGATGCATCGGCTGCCATGAGATCAAGGTGAGACGCATGCGCAAATTGCTGATCGTGACCGGTCCGTCGGAGGAACCGTTTCGAGTGATGCTGCCAACCGATGACGGCCCATCGGCGGCCAGCCCGCGCGGCCGCCGGGTGCGCACTGGACGTCCAGCCGGGCGCGCGGACCGCTTGCAGCGCTCGCCGCGGCGGTTGCGCTGGGCGTATCCCTCACGGGCCATTGCGGCGGTGCTCAGGAGCCTGAGGACGATGCTGCAGGCGCTGCTGCCGACAGAGAGCCAGGACGTTGCCGACAGTCATTCGGTGAGGCGAGAGGCCGCGGGCGAGCCGCGGCTGCGTCTGGTTCGCGATTGCGGCTCGTCTCTTGCGTCGGCGGCACGTCCGAGCGCCTGCGCTGACATCGTTCGGGACGTGCCGACGCAGCGCCGTCGCGCGTATTACCGTCGCAGTTCGCGTGTGAGATGAAGCGCACCGCGCTGGATTCCGGAGGCCGTTTGGATCATGCTGGCGCTGCAACTCGCGAGGGCTGTGTGCCATGCAAGGGTCGAAATGGATCGTCGCGTGTCTGCTGACTGTCGTGTCGCTGATCCAAGGCGCGGCGGCCCAGACGGCCGATCAGCACGTCACCTTCGACACTGCGCCTTATGTTCTTGGCCAAATCCAGCGGCGTCTCGCGCTCGAGCGCGGCGAGATGGTTGTGGCGACCGGCCAGACGATCGACGGCTATCTGTCCAAGCCGGAGGGGGACGGCCCGTTCGCAGCGATCGTCTATCTGCACGGCTGCGCCGGGCTCGGTGATCGCGCCCGTCAGTACTTCTCGCGTTTGTTGACGGGGTGGGGCTATGTCGTGCTGGCCGTCGACAGCTTCCGGCCGCGCGGACTTGCGCAGGCCTGCGACCGCCCGATGCCGGATCGCAATGCCGATGCCTGGGGCGCGCTCACGTATCTCGCGTCGCTTCCGTTCGTCGACCGCTCGCGCATCGGCCTGGTCGGCTCATCCCAAGGCGGCATCGTCACGCTACGGCTCGTTTCCAAGCATGACGTCAAGATCTACGAGCTGCCCGATGATCTGACTTTCAAGGTTGCGGTCGCCTACTATCCGCGGTGCAGCTCCGCGCGGCGTTGGCTCGTAGTGCCGACGCTCATCCTGATCGGCGACAAGGATGACTGGACACCCGCGGCGAATTGCGAGCAGTGGCTGTCGCTGCAACCGGACCAGGGCGCTCCTGTCAGGCTGGAGGTCTATCCCGGCGCCTATCACGCCTTCGATTTTCCCTGGCTGGCATCGGGCCGGTCCAATTTCGGGCACTGGCTGCAATATGACGCCGATGCCGCCGGCCGCTCGGTCGCAGAGATGCACGATTTTCTCTCGACGCATTTGAGCAGATGATTGTCAACGATGTCCTCATCGCGTGAGGCTGGATCCCTGTGACCTGCTGCACATGGCAGGCGGGCCTGCATGGGGAGCCCGCGTTGGCGTCATCTTGTGCCGGCTGCCATGCCGTGGGATTGAGGGGCCTTCCGGCGCTGAATTCGTCGGAGCGCGCTCAACGCACGAGGTCTGGACTGATCATGTTCTCTTGCCGCTCTCTGCTCGCTGGGGTCGCGATGCTGCTCTCTGCCGCGTCTTTCGCGGCCGACGCGCCGGGCACGATCAAGGGCACGGTGCTGGAGCCCTCGCCGGAGAATCTCGCGCTGACCTGGACCAAGGCCAATCTCGTCCTGCCGGCTTCGCTCGCGGGCGGGCGGCGCTGGGAAGGCCGTGCCGAGGATGCGCCCGACGTGATCGGCATCGTGCCACTGGTGGTCGTGATGCACGGCTCCAGCGGCGTGGCGCCGGCGATCAAGGAGTTTCAGACCTGGCTGGCCGACGAACTCGGCGCCGCCTCGGTCGCTCCCGACAGCCTCGCGATCCCGGACCGGCTGACCTATACCTCGCCGGTCGATGTCGACACCTATGAGCGTGTCCATACCTTGCGGCTGGCCGAGCTGGAGAACGCGTTGAAGGCGTCGCGCGACTGGAGCTGGGTCGACCGGCAGCGGACCCTGCTGGCCGGCAGCAGCGAGGGCGCGGTGGCGGTTGGCCGCTACGCCGGCAAGGACGTCGCTGCCCGGCTGATCTATTCGTGGTCCTGTGAGGACAACTACTTCGTCACCGCGCCCCGGCTCGGCATCGGGCCGAAGGAGCCGGTGCTGAATGCGATCTCGGCGCGCGATCCTTATTTCTCGGGTGCCAATCCCTGGAACAAGGACCGCGCCGTCACCGGCTCCTGCGCGGCGGCGCTGAAGGATGATCCGAAGGCGGAGGTGATGGTGCTGGATGCTGACGTGCATACGATCCTGAACCGGCCGGAGGTGCGCGAGCGGACGGCGCAATTCCTGCGCGGTGTCTTGAATCCTTGAGGCGGCCGCATCCATGAACGTTCGGAGAGCGAAAACGTGCTGAGATTGCTCGTCCTCGAAGGCAACTCACTTGCCGGCCGGCGCCGCTGGGCGGAGATCGCGGGGCATACGCCATCTGAGAGCTATGCCGATGTGCTTCGCGCGCTGGCGCCGGAGGCGGTGGTCGACATCGCCACGCCAGCCGACGCCGATGCGCAGTTGCCGCAGCCGATCGATGCCTATCAGGGCATCGTCATCACCGGTTCCGCGCTCAACATCTATCAGCGCGAGCCGGAAGCGCTGCGGCAGATCGAGCTGGTGCGCACGATCTTCGCCCAGGGCGTGCCGATGTTCGGCTCATGCTGGGGCCTGCAGCTCGCCACGGTGGCGGCCGGCGGCGAGGTGTCGCTCAATCCTGCCGGCCGCGAGGTCGGTTTCGCGCGCAAGATCGCGCTGACGGAGGCGGGCCGCGCTCATCGCCTGCATGCTGCGCGCGGCAGCGTGTTCGATGCGCCGGCCATCCACAGCGATATCGTGACCCGGCTGCCGCCGGATGCGACCGTGACGGCGCGCAACGGCATGAGCGAGGTGCAGGCCGCAGAGATCAGATACGGGCGCGGTCGCTTCTGGGGCGTGCAGTATCATCCCGAGTTCAGCTTCCAGGACGTTGCCTGGGTGATCAGCCGTATCGGACAGCCGCTGGTCGATGAAGGCTTCTTCGCCGATCTGGCCGAGCTGGAGCGTTACGCGGCAGATCTCGCGACGCTACATCGCGACCGCGGTAGGCGGGATGTTCTGTGGCGGCTCGGGCTCGATCAGGACGTGGCCGACGATGCGCTGCGCCAAGCCGAGATCAGCAACTGGCTGGCCTCACTCGATCGGCGCTGAGTTCGCTGGCTCACTTCATGAACTGGATGATGAGCGGCGCCAGCGCCACGTTCATCAGCCCGACCAGCACCATCACGAGGCCCGCGATGGCGCCTTCCTCGCGTCCGATCTGGTGTGCGCGCGCTGTTCCCGCGCCATGCGCGCCCACGCCGAACAGCGCGCCCTTGGCGAGCGTCGAGCGAAGCGGCAGCCGTGCCAGCACGATGTCGCCGACAGCGGCGCCGATGATGCCGGTGAGCACGACGAACACTGCGGTCAGGTCAGGAATGCCGCCGATCTCGCCGGAGACTTCCATCGCGAACGGCGTGCTCATCGAGCGCGGCAGCAGGCTCAGCCGCAGCTCGCCGTCGATGCCGAGCACATAGGCCAATGCCCAGCTGGTCGCGACGGCGGTGAGGCTGCCGGCAACCATGCCGGCGAGCAGCAGCGGCCAGCGGCGGCGAATCAGCGCCCGCTGCTCATAGATCGGCACGGCAAAGGCGACGGTCGCTGGGCCCAGCAGCGCAACCAGCCAATGCGTGCCGCGGATGTAGTCACGATAGGAGACGTTGAGCGCGAGCGCCGCGATCATCAGCAGCGCCGGCGCGACAGCGAGCGGCATCAGCCACCAGCGCGGCCAGCGCCGGTGCACCCGCTTGGCCAGCAGGTACAGCAGGATCGTCGCCAGCGACCAGACCGCAGCCTGGACCAGCGGTTCACGCCACAGCGCTGCCAGCGTCATGATGCTCGGTCCAACGATAGCAGAGATCCACGGTGAGAGCGGTCACGCACATCACGGCGGTGGTGCTCACGACGATGACGGCAAAGATCTTCAAGCCGAGCAGCCCGAACAGCTCGCGATGATCGAGCAGCGCCAGCACCGCCGGCACGAAGAACAGCAGCATCTCGGCCAGCATCCAGTTGGCGCCCCGCTTCATGCTGGCCACCTTGAGCCCGCCTGCGAGGAACAGCGCGAGCGCCAGGGCCATGCCAATGATACCGCCGGGCAGCGGCAGGCCGGTGGCCCGCGCGACCGCCTCGCCAGCGGCCCAGAACACGCCGAGCAGGCCAAGCTGCGCCAGCTGGTTGCGGCGGAGGAGGCGGTGCGCCTGAAGAAGAATGCTGCGTTGCGTCATGATGGGGGGTCCGAAGTCAGCCGTCGCAGAAGAGGATATGTCGCAATGCAGCATGTACAAAATGAATTGGTTGAATAATCTTCAGTCGAATTTGGAATGCTGAGGATGGAACTCAGGACGCTCAGGGCCTTCGTCGAGGTCGTCCGCCAAGGCGGTTTCTCGCAGGCCGCCAAGGTGGTCTTCGCGACCCAGTCGACCGTCAGCAAGGCGGTCAAGCAGCTTGAGGACGAACTCGGTCTGCCCCTGCTGGACCGGCTCGGCCATAAGAGCCGCATGACCGCGGCCGGGGAGATCGTCTATCGCCGCGCGATCCGGCTGCTTGCCGAACGAGACGACCTGCAGGCGGAGCTTGAGGAACTCAAGGGATTGAAGCGGGGCGTGCTGCGGCTCGGCCTGCCGCCGATCGGCTCCAGCACACTGTTCGCGCCGCTGTTTGCGCTGTATCGCCAGCTTTATCCCGATATCGAGATCCGGCTGGTCGAGCACGGCAGCGACCGCCTCAGCGAGTTGCTCGCCGCCGGTGAAATCGACTTCGCAGGCCTGCTGCCGCCGATCGCCGATGAGTTCGCGGCCCAGGTGGTACGCCGAGAGCCGCTGATGGCCCTGGTCTCGGTCGATCATCCGCTGGCACAGCGTGACGCCGTGACGTTGGCCGATTTGCGCGAGACTCCGTTCGTGCTGTTCGAAGCCGGCTTCGCGCTCAACCGGATCATCCGCGAGGCCTGTCGCCGCAACGGCTTCGAGCCAGTGGTGGCGGCGCGCAGCACCCAGATCGACTTCATCGCCGAGCTTGCCGGCGCTGGACTCGGCATCGCCTTCCTGCCGCGCATGATTGCGACCCAGCGCACGCAGGTGCCGATCAGTCTCGTCCTGCTCGACGAGCCGGGTACGGAATGGACCCTGTCGATGGCTTGGCGCCGCGGCGCCTATCTGTCGCCCGCGGCCGCGGCTTGGCTCAGACTGGTCCGCGAACGCGGCGAGGCGTGAGCGACAGCGCGACGATGTCGCGCGTTGTTTGCGGTGGAACGTGGGGCGAGACATTGGTTATCGCGCCCGGTGCCCGGCTAGGGCCCGCGACGGCAGACTGGGACGTGGCGCATAGCGCACGGCTGATACTGACGATCAGCGTTCCGCGCGGCGTGGAACCGGGCCGTCCCGCAAGGCGTTTCCGCCAGCCCCACAATCAGCAGGAGACGCCAGCAGTGAGCAAATCCCCGCTTTCCACCTGCGAACACAGCCCGGATCAAGACGTTCGTCCGGCGTGATCAGCCAATCGCATGCCGCCATGACGGCCGGTTCGACGCCCCCCTCCGCATTGGAGCATCACGATGTGCCGCTGGATCGCCTATCGCGGAGAAACAACCGCCTTCGAGCATTATGTGACGGAGCCCGAGCATTCGCTGGTTACGCAGAGCATCCGTGCGCTCGAATCGACCGCAGGCACCAATGGCGATGGCTTTGGCCTCGGCTGGTACGGCGATCATCCGGAGCCAGGTCTCTATCGCGAGACCCGGCCGGCATGGTCGGACGAGAACCTGCGTTATCTGTGCCGGCATCTGCACTCGCACCTTTTCTTCGCGCATGTGCGCGCCGCGACAGGCACGGCGGTGACACGGCAGAATTGCCACCCATTCGCCTGTGGCCGGTGGCTGTTCATGCACAATGGCTTTGTCGGCAGCTGGAACAGGCTGCGCCGCAAGGTGGAGGCGATGATTCCCGATGCGCTGTATCCGTCGCGCCTCGGCACCACGGATTCCGAGGCGGTCTTCCTCGCGATCGTCGGCGCCGGCATCGATCAGGACCCGATCGGCGCGACGCGCAAGGTGCTCGGGTCACTTTGTCAGCTCGTCAACCAGGACGGGCTTCGCGAGCACCTGCGCTTCACGTCGGCTTTGTCGAATGGCCACGATCTCTACGCGTTCCGATTCGCCGCGAATGATCGCGCCAATTCGCTCTACTATCGCGAGGACGGCGACCAAGTGATCGCGGTGTCGGAGCCCTATGACAGGGAGCCGGACTGGATCGAGGTGCCCCCCGATCATGTGCTGGTGGCGCGCGCGTCCTGCGCTGCCGAGATCGTTCCGCTATTTGCCGCAGGCACTGCTGGTCTTGATGCGGAACGCAAGCGATCACAGAGGGTTGTCGGAGACCTATAGAACAATGGAGTTGGATGTCCTGCGATGTGCGGCATTTGTGGTGAAGTCAGATATTCCTCCCCGCCGTTGCTGCACGCGCTGAGCCGCATGAACGATGCGATGCAGGCGCGGGGTCCCGATGCAGCTGGGCTCTACGTGCAAGGCGGGGTTGCCCTCGGCCATCGCCGGCTCAGCATCCTCGATCTGTCCGCTGCCGCCCAGCAGCCGATGATCGATGCGGCGTTCGGGCTCGGCATTGTCTTCAACGGCTGCATCTACAACTTCCGTGAACTCCGGACCGAACTCCAGGCCAAGGGCTATCGTTTCTTCTCGGACGGCGACACCGAGGTCATCCTCAAGTCCTATCATGCGTGGGGCAAGGGTTGTGTGCAGCGCTTCAAGGGCATGTTCGCCTTCGCGCTATGGGAACGTGACAGCGGCCGCGTGGTGCTGGCACGCGACCGGCTCGGCATCAAGCCGCTGTATTATGCCGAGGGCGCGGGCTTCTTCCGCTTCGCCTCGTCGATGCCCGCACTGCTCGCAGCTGGTGATGTCGATACATCCCTGGACCCTACGGCGCTGCATCACTTCTTCAGCTTTCACGCTGCGGTCCCGGCGCCGCGGACGATCCTCAACGGCGTGAAGAAGCTTGCGCCCGCGACGTTGCTCACGATCGATCCCGACGGAACGCAGCATCGCGAGCGTTATTGGAGTTTCAATGTGGGCGAGCAGCGCCCGACCGATCGGGCGATGAGTCAGGAGGAATGGTCGGATGCGTTGCTCGATGAGATGACCGTGGCGGTCGACCGCCGTCGCGTCGCCGACGTGCCGGTGGGCGTGCTGCTGTCCGGCGGCCTCGATTCATCCCTGCTGGTCGCCCTGCTGTCCAAGCTGGGACACCAAGATATCCGCACTTTCTCGATTGGCTTCGATGCGGTGGACGAGCATAGCGGTGACGAGTTCCGCTACTCGGACATCATCGCGCGAACCTTCGGCACCGATCACGAGCAGATCAGGATCGGCGGGGATCGCGCGCTCGAGGCGTTGCCGAATGCCATCGCAGCGATGTCGGAGCCGATGGTCAGCCATGACAGTGTCGCCTTCTATCTGCTGTCGTCGGAAGTGGCGAAGCGCGTCAAGGTGGTCCAGAGCGGGCAGGGCGCCGACGAGGTGTTCGGCGGTTACAGCTGGTATCCCGGATTCCTCGCGGCGAATGACGCCGTCCATCAGTATCAGAACGCCTATTTCGACTGGCAGCATGGTGATCTGCGGCGCTTGCTCGCTCCGGATCTCCTCGGCGACGATGTGAGCCTTGAGCTCGTCGAGCGCTTCTTTGCAGATCATGCCGGCGTCTCTGCGGTCGACAAGGTGCTGCAGATCGACACCGAAATCATGATGGTGGACGACCCTGTGAAACGGGTCGACAACATGACCATGGCGTTCGGGCTCGAAGCCCGCGTACCGTTCCTCGATCACGAGGTCGTCGAGCTCGCCGCGCGCATGCCAGCCGAGCTGAAGGTGACGCATGGCGGCAAGCATATCCTGAAAGAGGCGGCACGCCGTTGCGTGCCGGCGGAGGTGATCGACCGTCCCAAGGGCTACTTCCCGGTGCCGTCCTTGCGTTATCTGCGCGGGCCGTTTCTCGCTTATGTGCGGGACGTGCTGAGCGATGAGAAGGCGCGCAGCCGCGGGCTCTACCAGCGCGATTTCATCGATCACATGCTGCAAAACCCTGAAGCCGAAATGAGCCCGAAAGGGCATTCGCGGCTGTGGCAGGCGGGCCTGCTCGAAGCCTGGCTGCAAACCCACGGCCTCTGAGTCTGACAGGATCGATCACATGGGATTGGACCCGAGAATACTCGAACGGCTCAGGTTGGGCCTGAGCGACGACGAACGGCGCCTGGTGATCCGCTCGGCTACCGGCGGCGAGGACGTCACCGAATATTCCTTCGGCATCGAGGAGGAGTACTTCCTGGCGGATGCGAGGACGCTGGACGTCGCGATCCGCACGCCGGATGACCTGTTCGAGGCGGCGAACTGGTCGACTGGCGGACAGGCGATGCGCGAGATGCTGCAGGCGCAGATCGAGGTCGCGACCAATGTGCATGTCGATTCGCGGGACGCCCGCGAGGAGCTGAAATTCCTGCGCCGTGAGGTCGCCAGCGTGGCCGGCCAATATGGGCTCACGATTCTGGCCTGTTCGACGCATCCCACCGCCATGTGGCGCAGCTCGCAGCCGACCCCGAGACCACGCTACGCGGAGATGATGGAGGATCTCCGCATCGTCGGCCAGCGCAACATGCTGTGCGGGATGCATGTGCATGTCCAGTTGCCGGATAGCGAGCGTCGCTTCGCGGTGATGCGCGCGATGATTCCCTATATCCCGGTGTTCATCGCTCTGTCGGCATCCTCGCCGTTCTGGAATTCACGCGAGACCGGGCTGAAGGGCTATCGGCTTGCGGCCTATGACGAGCTGCCGCGCACCGGCCTGCCGGAGCTGTTCACCTCGAAGCCGGAGTACGACCGCTATGTTGCGGCGCTGACACGGTCGGGTGTGATGCCGGACGAAAGCCATGTCTGGTGGGCGATGCGGCCGTCGCTGCGGCACCCGACCCTGGAATTGCGCGCTCCCGACGTCTGCACGTCGGTCGACGACGCCGTGGCGGTCGCGTCGCTGTATCGGGCCTTGGCGCGCCATCTTTATCTCCATCCGGACCTCGCCGATGCCGTGGGCAATGTCGAGCGCGCGATCGCGGTCGAGAACAAATGGCGGGCGCAGCGCTACGGCACCGACTGCCTGTTCGTCGCCGAGGAGGGGCCCGTTACCGGGCAGGAGATCCTGAACCGGATGATCGCCGACATCGCGCCGCATGCGGAGGCGCTCGACTGCCTCGCCGAGGTCGAACGTTGCCGCACCATCATGCAGTTCGGCAGCTCCGCTGACTATCAACTGCAGGCCTATCGCGAGTCCGGTGGCGAATTGTCGGCAGTCCTGCGCTGGATCGAAGTGGCAACCGTGTCGCGCTCCGATCCCCCGCGCACACACGCGCCGGTCGAACCGGCGCAGTGACGCTCACCGCGGCCGGAGGACGCGGCCGTCGCGCGCGACCAGGCGGCCATCCTTGTAGACGGAGCGTCCTTTCGGGACAGCCACCACCGCCTCGGGAACGTGCTCCGCGTCGAGCGTGACGAAGTCGGCGCGGGCGCCGACATTCAGGCCATACCCCGCAAGGCGCAGGGCCTTGGCGCCCGCCGCGGTGACGAGGTCGAAGGCGATGCGCAGCTCCTCGTCCACATAGAAGCCGGAGCGGTAGCCGACCATCATGGCGCGGTTCAGCAGGTCGCCGTCGCCATAGGGCCACCAGGAATCGCGGATGTTGTCGTTGCCGCTGAACACGGTGACGCCGGCTGCGCGGAGCAGCGCGACAGGTGGAAACGGCCGCGCGCCGGGTGCGTTCGTCATGATGGCAACACCCGAGGTCGCCAGCACATCAGCGATCCTCTTCAGTGCATCTGCCGCGAGATCGCCGAGCGCATAGGCGTGGCTGACCACGACATGGCCCTGCATGCCCAGCACGCGCGTGCGTGCCGCGATCTGCTCCAGCTCGAACAGGCCGAGCATGCCCGGATCGTGCAGATGGATGTCGACGTCGACGCCATGCTTCTGCGCGACGCCGAACACGACGTCGAGATGTTTCTCGACATCGCGGTCGAAGCTGGCCGGATCGAGGCCGCCGACAAGATCCGCGCCGAGCCTGATCGCCTCGTCAAGCAGCTCCGGCGTGCCGGGGCTCTTGAGGATGCCGCTCTGCGGAAACGCCACGAGCTGGATCTCGATCAACTCGCGATATTCGTCGCGCACACGCAGGATGGCTTCGAGTGAATTGAGCCCGACGGAGCCGTCGACCATCACGTGGCTGCGCATGCGCGTGGTGCCATGGCCGATGCAGAGATCGAGCTGGTTGCGGGCGCGCACGTCCATCGGTGCGGCCGCGGCCATGTTTTGTGCCTGGAAGGTAACGCGCTCGTGCACGTCGAAGCCGTTGGTGCATGGCTTGTGCGGCTTCCAGGCATCGCCATAGAAGCTGGTGTCGAGATGGATGTGGCCCTCGACGAAGCCCGGCACGACCAGCGCGCCACCGAGATCGATCACCTCGCGTGCCTCGGGACGCTCAGTTTCGGCGAGGAGAGCGCTGATGCGGCCCTTGTCGACCGCGATGGCGTGGCGCGCGCCTCGATCGAACCGCGCATTGATGAACAGCTTGTCGATGGCCATCACGCAGATCCTTTCTCTCGATCGGCCACAGCATCTCAGCCGTCCTGAGGACGGACTGATGCGGTGGCCGATGAGAGCATTGTCGATCAGGATCGCTCTGCGCCGCAAGCGGCTTCAGGCGGCCATCGCCTGCGGCAATCCGGCGATCCAGTCGCGGGCGAGCGCGATGTCCGGCTGCGACAGCTGATGCCCGGTCGGAAGCGTCGTGTGGGTGACGTCGGCACCGGCATCGATGAGCTGGTTGCACAGCTTTGCCGCGTTGGCGGCGGGCACGATCGGATCGGTCAGGCCCGACAAGATCAGGACCGGCGTGCGCGCCAGCTTCACGGCCGGGGGCTGGTTCAGCGGCACCATGGCGCGGAACAGCACCGCGCCGGCCAGCGCTTGCGGCTGCAGCAGGAGCAGCGCGGCCGCGATGTTGGCTCCGTTGGAATAGCCGACCGCGACCGGCGCGGCGATGCCGTAGTGCCGACGAGCTTCACCGATGAACTCGCCGAGTTCCAGCGCCCGGCGGCGGACGTCGTCCTCGTCGAACACGCCCTCGGCCAGACGGCGGAAGAAGCGCGGCATACCGTGCTCGAGCACCTGGCCGCGCGGCGACAGCAGCGCTGCGCCGGGCGACAGCGTGGCACCGAGCGGCAACAGGTCGTTCTCGTCGCCACCCGTTCCGTGCAGGAGCAGCAGCGGCGCTGCTCCGGTTGCGCTTCCGGGCTGAAAGCGGTGCGTAAAGGACAATGTGGTGGTCACGATGCGGCCTCCTCGAGGTTGGGCAGCACGCCCTCGATCTGCTTGCGATGCGATTCGAGGAAGGCGGGCAGCTTCAGATTGCGTCCGAGTTCGGCGACCGGCTCGTCGACCGCGAAGCCCGGAACGTCGGTGGCGATCTCGAACAGCACGCCGCCCGGCTCACGGAAATAGATCGAGCGGAAATAGTTGCGGTCCTTCTGCTCGGTCGGATGCAGGCCGTGGTGGTCGACCAGCCGCTGCGCCATCACGCTCTGCGCGGCATCGTCCGCCGCGCGGAAGGCGATATGGTGCACCGAGCCGGCGCCCTGCGTGCCGCGCAGAAAGCCCTTGGCTTCGTAGATGTCGACCACGCTGCCTTGCGCGTCGCCCGGCGCTTTGAAGCGGATCACCGAGCCCTCGCGGCCTGTCTCTTCGAAGCCGAACACGTCGGTGAGCACGGCCGCGGTTTTTTCGGCGGAGTCGAGCAGCAGGGTCACGCCATGAAAGCCGCGGATGGCATGCTCGGCCGGGATGTCGCCATGGCTGTAACCAGGCTCGTTCTCCGCACCGGGCACGCCGACCAGCGCCAGAGCCATGCCGTCGGGATCGGTAAAGGGCAGCACGGATTCACCAAAGCGCTTCTCCAGCGCCTCATAGGCGATGCCCTTTTCGGTGAGACGTTGCGTCCAATAGCCGAGCGAGCGTTGCGGTACCCGGAACGCGGTCTGATGCGTTTCGCCGACGCCGCGGCGGCCGGGCCGTACCCCCGCCCAGGGGAAGAAGGTCAGGATGGTGCCGGGGCGGCCGGTCTCGTCGCCGTAATAGAAATGGTAGGTGCCGGGATCGTCGAAATTGACCGTCTTCTTGACGAAGCGCAGGCCGAGGTCGCGGGTGTAGAAGCCGAAATTGCTGATCGGATCGCCGGCAATCGCGGTGACGTGGTGCAGTCCGGGCATGGGGATCTCCTGTCGATCAGGCCCTTCAGGGGCGTTGAAGTCTTGGACAGCAATATCGGTCGGCTTTGATTTGGAGACAATCTGTGCTCTTGTGACGTCTCTGTCTACGATTTGGCGACAATGGCGATCCGGGACGATGGACAAGCTCAGCAGCCTCAGGGCCTTCGTGAAGGTGGTCGAGAGCGGCAGCTTCGCCGAGGCCGGCCGGCAGCTCCGGCTGTCGCGCTCGGCCATCTCCAAATATATCGGCGAGCTGGAGGCGAGCCTCGGCGTGCAGCTGATCGTTCGCACCACGCGCCACGCAAGCCCCACCGAGGCGGGCCAGCTTTATTTCGAGCGGGCGGTCGCGATCCTGGCCGAGCTCGATGCCGCGGATCAAGCCGTCAGCCAGTCGCAGGCGGCGCCGCGCGGGCTGCTGCGGGTCAACGCCCCGATGTCGTTCGGTACCATGCGGCTTGGACCGGTCGTCGCCGAATTCATGCTGCGCTATCCCGAGCTGCAGCTGCAGATCGTGCTCAGCGACGACCTGCTGGACCCGGTGCAGGACGGATTCGACGTCACGTTGCGGATCGCCGAGCTGGAATCGTCGAGCCTGGTTGCGCGCAAGATCATGCCGGTGGAGCGGGTGATCTGTGCCGCACCCGCTTATCTGGCGCAGCATGGCACGCCTGCCAGCCCGGAGCAGCTTCGCCGCCATACCTCGCTCACCTATGGCTTCCTGCTGACCGGCAACCAGTGGAAGCTCACCGGCCCCGACGGCGATCATTGGATTCAGCCGGCCTGGTCGTTATGCGTCAACAACGCCGAAGTGTTGCGCGACGTCGCCATCAAGGGGCAGGGCATCGCGTTGATTCCACGCTTCATCGCCGCAGACGCGCTCGAGAGCGGCGCACTGACCGCGATCCTGGCCGACTACACGGCGCCGCCGCTCGCGCTTTATGCGATCTATCCTCCGACGCGGCACCTGTCGGTGAAGGTGCGGCTGTTCATCGACTTCCTGGTCGAGCGCTTCGGCAGGGAGGCGGGCTGACCAGCCGATAGGCGTCTCGTGAGCGTCAAATCGCCTCGAAGCTTTAACCGGCGGCTGATAATCTTCGGATGGATCGCAGAAGGACATACGCATGGGGCGGCTGAGCACGCATATTCTGGACACGGTGAGGGGCAAGCCTGCCGCCGACGTCGCGATTGACCTCGACAGGCTGGAGCCGGATGGCTCCTGGCGCCGCATCAAGCAGGTCCGGACAAATGCCGATGGGCGGACCGATCAGCCGGTGCTGGCCGGTGACGACCTCGCGAGCGGCACCTATATGCTGACCTTCCACATGGGCGCCTATTTCAAGGCCCATGGGCTCGCCGCGGATGATCCGCTGTTCCTCGACCTGATCCCGCTCCGCTTCGCCGTCGCTGATGCAAGCGCGCACTACCACGTGCCGCTGCTTGCGACGCCCTGGAGCTACTCGACCTATCGCGGGAGCTGACACAGATGAGCGCCGACATCTATCCGCGCGACATGGTCGGTTATGGCCGCACGCCGCCGCATCCACGCTGGCCGGGCGATGCCCGAATCGCCGTGCAGTTCGTGATAAATTACGAGGAGGGCGGCGAGAACAATATCCTGCACGGCGATGCCGCCTCGGAAGCGTTCCTGTCCGAGATCGTCGGCGCGGCGCCCTGGCCGGGCCAGCGTCACATGAACATGGAATCGATCTACGAGTTCGGCGCGCGCGCCGGCTTCTGGCGCCTGTGGCGGATGTTCACCGCGCGCAAGCTGCCGGTCACCGTGTTCGCCATCGCCACCGCCATGGCCCGCAACCCGGACGCCGTGGCCGCGATGAAGGAAGCGGGCTGGGAGATTGCCTCGCACGGGCTGAAATGGATCGACTATCGCGATTTTTCAGAGGCTGAGGAGCGTGCCCATATCGAGCAGGCGATCCGTCTCCACACCGAGCTCACCGGCGCGCGGCCGCTCGGCTTCTATCAGGGGCGCACGTCAGAGCACACGCTGGACATTGTCCTGAACGAGCAGGGCTTCCTCTACAGCGCGGACTCCTACGCCGACGAGCTGCCTTATTGGATCCAGGGGCCGCACGGTCCGCAGCTGATCGTGCCCTACACGCTCGATGCCAATGACATGCGCTTTGCCACGCCGCAGGGCTTCAATTCGGGCGACCAGTTCTTCGCCTATCTGAAGGACAGTTTTGATACGCTTTACGCTGAAGGCACGGACGCGCCGCGCATGATGTCGGTCGGGCTGCATTGCCGCTTGGTCGGCCGCCCCGGGCGCGCGGCCGCGCTGGCGCGCTTCCTCGATTACATCATGAGCCACGACAAGGTCTGGGTCGCGACCCGGCTCGACATCGCCCGGCACTGGATCAAGACACATCCGCCCGATGGCACGTGGCGCCCGTCGCAGATGTCGCGCGTGCTGTTCGTCGAGCGTTACGGCGACATTTTCGAGCATTCGCCCGAGATCGCCGATCGTGCCTATCGTGCGGGCCTGTCGGCGTTCGACGATGCCGCCGACGCGCTGCATACGACGCTCATGAACGTGGTGCGCGGCATGAGCCGCGACGAAAAGCTGAAACTGGTTCGCGCTCATCCGGAACTGGCAGGGCGGGAGGCGCTGGCGGGCGAGATGACGACTGACTCGATCGGCGAGCAGGGCCGGCTCGGCTTCACGTCGCTGTCGCGGGCCGAGTTCGAGCGCGTCGCCGATATCAACCGCCGCTATCGTGACAAGTTCGGCATGCCGCTGATCGTGGCGCTTGCGTTGCATGCCGACCGCGCCTCGGTCATCGCCGAAATGGAGCGGCGGATCAGCAACGACCTGGACACCGAGATCGCCAACGCCGTCGACCAGATCGGCCACATCACGCGGGCGAGGTTGGCGAGGAAGTTCGAGCAGGGCTGAACGAGAGCAGCCGCTCCGCCTGGGCGGCGGCATCCAGCAGCATTCGGTCGCGGCCTCGTGCCGCGATCAGCTGCAGGCCGAATGGCAGGCCGTTTGCATTCTTGCCGCAGGGAATCGAGATCGCCGGCACGCCGGCATGGTTGGCGAACGGCGTGAACACCGCATGCGCGCGGGGCGACGCCGGTTTCCCGCCGATCTCGACGGGGCCGAGTTGCGTGAACGGCCAGGCAACGCAGGGGACGGTTGGCGTCAGCAGCACATCGACATCGGTGAACAAGGCTGCAAATGCGCGTGCGATTCGCGTGCTGGCCTCCAGCGCGCCAGCGACGTCGGCGCCGCTGAGGCCGAGGCCGCGCTCGATCTGCTTGGCAATGTCGGGATCGAATTGCGTGGGATCGCTGCGGAAGGCGTCGCCATGGAGGGCCGCCAGCCCGGCATGCTGGAGCGGCATGACGGCATCCTCGGCCAGCCCTGCAGGCCAGATCGGATCCTTGTCGACGATCGACATGCCACCGGCGCGGAGCCGATCGATCGTCTGCCGCAGTCCGGCGCTTACGTCGTCATCGACCGCGACGTCGAGCCCGAGCCGCGGCGAGAACGCCACGCGCAATGGCTTCCCTTCAACCGCCGAGCAGACATCGAACGAGTCCGGATCGCGCGGATCGGCGCCGGCCATCGCCTCGAAGGCAAGCCGGGCATCGCCAACATCGGCGGCGATCGGGGCGATCACCGAGATGCGCCAGAACGGTTCGGCAAATCCAGGGCCGTAGGGAATCGCGCCATAGGATGGTTTGAAGCCGACCACGCCGACATGCGCGGGTGGTCGGCGGCTCGAGCCGCCCGCATCGGTGCCGATCGCGAGCGGGACGAGGCCCGCCGCAACCGCTGTCGCCGGTCCGCCCGAGGACCCGCCGGGCGTGAGCTGCGGATCCTGCGGATGACGTGTCGGTCCGTACAGAAGCGACGTGGTAACCCCCTTGCAGGCAAACTCGGATGTCGCGCCGATGCCGACAATGACCGCGCCGGCCCGCCGCAGTCGCGCGATGGCTGTCGAATCTTCCGGCGCGGTGAAATCGGCAAACAGCCGCGAGCCTTGCGTGATGCGCCAGCCCTCGGCCCAGACGTTGTCCTTGACCACGACCGGTACGCCGGCGAGCGGCAGCCACTCTCCGGCGGCAACGCGCGCATCGACAGCTCCGGCTGCGGCGCGCGTCCGCTCGGGATCAATCGTGACGACGGCATTGAGATCGCGCGCGGCGGCGATCCGCGCCAGCGCCTGCTCGGCCACGTCTCTCGCGGACGTCTGCCGCTCCGTGACGGCGCGGACGATGTCAGTTGCGCGCATGAGATCGCTCCATCAGCAGCACCGCCGCACCTGCGGCCGCGGTCAATCCGAGCGCAACGAAGCTGCCGCCGAGTCCGACGCGTGGCGTCAGGACGGCGACGAGCGGCGGCGCTGCGACGAGACCGATAAACGAGACGGTGAGCACAGCGCCCGTGGACTCGGCGACGCGCCCGGGCTTGGCGAGGTTGGCGATCTCGGCGATGAACACGCCGTTCCAGCCGCTCGCGGTGAGCCCGAACAGGAAGGCGAGCAGGAGCAGGATCGGCCAGCTCAGCATGGCGCCCCACAGCCCGAGCAGCAGCGCGCAGACCGCCATTCCGACGCCTGCCATCACCAGCACCGCCCGCGCCGAACGTAGCCGCGTCGCGACGACGCCCCAGCCCAGACGCCCCATCAAGCCCGCGCCCTGCGCCGACGCCAGCACCCAGCCGGCCTCGACATGGCTCAGCGCCAGCTCCGACGTGCCGAAGCTGACGAAGCAGGTGTTGAGGATCACCTGCATGCCACTGAACGGGATCGAGGCGACCGCGAGCGATGCCATGCGCGGGTCGGAGCTGACGAGCTGCAGCCGCTGCCGCAGGCCGAGATTCGGCATGGCCGGTATTTTGACCGCGTAGGCCGGTCGTAGCCGCTCGAAGCTGATGAAGCCGATCACCGCGCAGGCGATCACGGCAGCATAGGCTGAGCTGGGCGCGAGGCCGACTGCCAGCGGCGGCAGCAGCAGCGAGCCGATGACCGCGCCGATCTGGCTGCCGGTCTGTCGGATCGAGAACACCATCGCACGCTTCTCAGGCGATACCAGGCGTCCGAGCAGCGCCGAGCTTGCCGGCGTTTCCGGACCGGCCGCAAGTCCGAGCACCAGCCCGGCCCCGAGCAGCGCCCAGCCGTTGCCGAGCGTCGCCAACGACATGCCTGCGCAGACGGCGACCGCGCACAGCGCTGCGACGCGGAGCGAGCCGACCTTCTGCACCAAGGTGCCGCCCCAGAATGATGAGACGAGGCTGACCGCAAAGGCCGCGGTCGAAAACAGCGACAGCTCCTCGACGCTGAGCCCGGCGCGCGGCGCGACCGTGCCCGGCGCGAACAGCGCCAGCGATACCAGCGCCTGCAACGCTGTCATCGCGACCAGGCCGGGCCACAGTCGCGGCGCTGGCGCCGCGGTCGGCTTCGCGTCTATCATGACGAGAGAACCTGATAGCGGAGTGGCTGATGGCTGGTGGTATCTCGGTTCATGCGGTCGATGTGGCGAATGGGCGCCCGGCGTTGGGACTGCGGGTCGCGATCTGGCGCCTCGCGCCCGATCGGGCTCTGCTCGCGGAAGGCCAACTCGGCGCCGACGGCACCTTGCAGGCGCCGGTCGTCAAGGGCGATGGTGTCACAGCCGGCGAGTATGAGGTGCTGTTTCATATCGGCGAGTTCTTCGGGGCCAACGCTCAGACGAGATTCCTGACCACAGTGCCGTTTCGCTTCGCGATCGACAAGGTCGAGGAGCATTTTCACCTGCCGCTGAAATTCACCCCCTGGGGTTATTCGATCTTCCGCGGCGCTTGATCGCACTACGCCTCACGCCATCATACGCTCATGGTTGGACGATACTGTATGCCAAGATATTGCTCGTCGTGCCGGGACGAGCCCGCCATGACGGCGCTGATGGAGATGGGCACGAACCAGCACCGATGCGACCCGGGCAAGCTCAGCCGGTCAGTCGCTTCGACAGGCCCGTGGTGCGCTCCATGATCGCCATCAGCGCGACCGTGCCGATGATCAGCACGCTCGACAGCGCGGCGATGGTGACGTCGAGCTTGCCTTCGAGGTCCTGCCACATCCGGATCGGCAGCATGTCGGTGGCAGCATCGCGCAGGAACAGCGACACCGGCACGTTATCGAACGACGACATGAAGGCGATGAACGCGCCCGAAATGATGCCGGGGCGGATCAGCGGCAGCACGATCCGGCGGAAAGTGTAGAGCCTGGAGGCCCCGAGGATCGCCGAGCTTTCCAGCAAGGTCGGCTCCAGCTGCGCCAGCGCAGCGACCGTGTTGCGCACCACATAGGGCACGCAGACGATGGTGTGGCCGATCACCAGCGTCAGCAGCGAGATCGGCAGCCCGATCAGCGAAAAGAACATCAGCGCCGCGAGGCCGAAGGCGAGCGCTGGCAGCACCAGCGGCGACATGAACAGCGAGTCCAGCAGCTTTGCCGTCAGTGCCTTGGAGCGCGAGATCGCCAGCGCCGCGGCGACGCCGAGCACGATCGAGAGCGCCGTGGACGACATCGCGACGACGACGCTGTTGCGCGCCGCGAATTGCAGCTGCCAGGCGTTCCACAATTCGACGTACCAGCGCGTCGAATAGCCCTGCGGCGGGAATTTCAGCGAAAAGCCCGAGGTGAAGGAGACAATCACGACGACCAGCGACGGCGACACGATCAGGATCAGCGCCAGCACGGCGATGGCTGTCATCACGATCTGGAAGCTGAGCGCTTCCCAGTTCCGCTGCCGGCCGCTCATCGGGCGTCTCCATAGCCACGGGCGCGCCGTCCGAGCATCGAGAACAGCGCGACGATGGCGAGCACCGCGAACAGGAAGATGATCGAGATCGCAGCCGCAAACGGCCAGTTCTGCAACGTCGAGGCCTGCTGATAGAGATACATCGGCATGAACAGCATCTGGCCGCCGCCGACCAGCGACTGGGTGATGAAGGCGGTGATCGCCGCGGCATAGGTCAAGGTGCAGCCCGCGATGATGCCGGGCATCGACAGCGGCAGCATCACCTTGACGAAGGTGCGCCAGCTGCCGGCGCCGAGCGAGGCCGAGGCGTCGGCAAGATTGGGATCGATGCGGCCGATCGCGGTGATCAAGGGCAGCACCATCAGCGGCATCTGCACCTGGGCCAGCGCGGCGATCAATCCGCCCTGCGTGTAGATCATGCGCAGCGGCGTGCCGATCAGGCCGAGCGACTGCAGCACCGAGTTGATGATGCCCTGTCGTCCGAGGATCACGATCCAGGCGAAGGTGCGGACGACGACGCTGGTGAGCAGCGGCAGCAGCACGATCATGATGATCAGGGTCTGCACCCGACTGCCGGAGCGCTGGTACAGCCAGGCGATCGGATAGCCGAGCACGAGGCAGGCGAGCGTCACCTCGGCGCCCAGCAGCAGGGTCGAGCCGAGCACCGCGAGGCTGAAGGGATCGCTCAGGAACTTGATGTACTGGCCGAGCCCCCACACCGTGGCCGCGGTGTCGTTGTGCAGCGACAGATAGAACAATTGCGCCAGCGGCAGCACGAAGAAGATCGCGAACACCACCCCCAAGGGCAGCGCGAGCCCCAGGCTGAAGCTGGTCACGTCGCCAGGAGCTGTCGCGCTTGCTGTCGTGGCGCTCTTCATCGCGTCAGATCTTGATGTCGCGGTTGAACTTTTCGATCCAGGAGGCGCGCTGCTCGTTGATCTTCTTCCAGTCCTGGAACACGAACTTCTTCTTCAGCTCCGCGGTGTCCTTGGCCAGCACCTTGGCGATCTCGCCGGTCATCGCGACCTTGGTGTTGGTCGGCACGATCAGATAGGGCGGGTTCATCAGCGCCGTCTGGACCTCTGGCGACAGCGCCGCCTCGATCAGCTTGAAGGCCAGCTCCTTGTTCGGCGAGTTCTTGACGATGTGGATCGTGGTCTTGAAGGCGATCGCGCCTTCTTTCGGCGCCACGAACTCGACCGGCACGCCGCGCGCTTTCAGGATCTGGATGGCGTTGAAATTGCCCGGCGAGATGTCGATCTGGCCCTGCTGGAACAGCGTCGCCAGCGCGCCGGGATTGGCGGCGACGGCGGCAAGGTTCGGCTTCAGCTCCTCCAACGCCTTGAACCCTTCGTCGACATTGGCCTCGGAGCCGCCGCGCATCCGTGCAATCTCAACCAGCCAGCCGGTGCCGAGCGTCGAGTTCAGATTGGTGATGCCGACCTTGCCCTTGAATTCCGGCTTCCACAGATCCGCCCATGATGTCGGCGGCGTCTTCACGGTCTCCGGATTGAAGGTGAGGCCGACGACCTGGAAGAACGGCGCCGGGCCCATCGCGTCCTGCGCTTCTGGAATCAGGTCCTTGAAGTACGCACTCTTATCGGCCGGGAACGGCTCGACGAGGTCCTGGCCGATCGCGACCAGCGCCGGACCCGGATCGTGCAGCATGACGTCGATCGGCGGATTGGCCTTGGCGGCATTGACCTTGGCGATCTGGTCGACCGACAGCATCGGATCCAGCACGATCGCGGCATCCGCATTGGCCTTGCGGAACGCCGGCACCAGCACCGCCTTGTGCGCCTCCTCCCAGCTGCCGGTGAAGGTCGCGAATACCAGCGGCCGCGCTTGCGCGAGGCTCAGGCCCGGGAACGCATGCATGGCTCCCAGCGTCAAGGCGCTGGTCAGGAGCCGGCGGCGATCAAGCATCATGTTTCACTCCGATGTGTCTGTTGGTTGTTCATTGCGGGAAGACGGTGGCGAGCCCCGGGGCCAGCGGCGCGACGCGCACGGGCGTGCCGGCCTCACGCAACGGCGTGCCGCCGGTGCGGGCCTGCGAAATCTTGATGCTCGATCCGTCCTTGGCCTTGATCTCATGGACCACGGTGGCGCCGAGCGGCAGCGCCATGCCGATCTCGCCGGCAAAACCGCTGTCGTCGCTGACGAAGGTGAGATGCTCGGGACGCAGGCAGACGATGACCTTGTCTGAGGCACGGACCGGCTTGGGCGCGCGGGCGATGATCTCTCCGCCGGCGTCGAGCGCGACCTTCACGCCGTCAGCGTCGGTCGCGATTACCGTGCCCGTCACCCTGTTGGCGGTACCGACGAAGGTATTCACAAACAGTGTCTGCGGCTGATCGTAGATTTCCGATGGCGTTCCGAACTGCTCGAGATGACCGTGGCTCAGCACGGCGACGCGATCGGCCATCGACAGCGCTTCCTCCTGGTCGTGGGTCACGATCAGGGTGGTCGTCCCGGCCATGCGCTGCAGTCGCTTGACCTCGATCTGCATGTCCAGTCGCAAATTCTTGTCGAGGGCGGCGAACGGCTCGTCGAGCAGCAGAATCGACGGCTTGATCGCGAGCGCGCGCGCCAGCGCCACGCGCTGCTGTTGGCCGCCCGACAATTGCCGCGGCAGCCGCTCGCCGAATGGGCCAAGCTGCACCATGTCGAGCAGTCGCTGCGCCTCCTTGTTGCGCGTCGCCTTGTCGACGCCGCGCGCCGCGAGGCCGTAGCCGACATTCTCCGAGATCGAGAGGTGCGGGAACAGCGCGTAGTTCTGGAACACGATCCCGACCGCGCGCCGGTTAGGTGGCAAGGCATCGACAACGTCATTGCCGATGATCACGCGCCCCTCGCTCTGGCCGATGAAGCCGGCGATGATGCGCAGCAAGGTGGTCTTGCCGCAGCCGGACGGTCCGAGCAGAGCGATGATCTCGCCGCCTTTGACATCGAGATTGATGTCGGAGACGGCCATCGTGCCGCTGGCAAAGCGGTGCGTGATCCGATCCAGAACGAGCGACTTGGCTTCTGATACGCTGGCCATGGGCTTCCTGCTCAACTGATTGGAAAAAGCAAGAAGCGTGCCGTCTTTTCAGGCAGCGGGGGCTGTTTGTGTACAAGCAGGTTCCCGGCCGGTATGCGAGTGTGCCGGACTGACGTAGCAGCTCACAGAAAGCAGTTTGTGGGCCCCTCTCTCCCCACGCCACTCCAACTAACCGTCGCGGTGCTCCAGCCGCGCGGCCAGCGCTTCCGACAATCCCGTCGTCGGCTTCGCCGCCGGACGGCGGAAGGTGCCGGCGGTGGCCTTGCGCATCTTCAGCGCCAGCAGCGCCTCGGCCTGTTTCACCGCGGCGATCACCTGATCGACCACCGGCACTGGAATGCGATGCGCGACGCGCGCGGCAAGTCCGGAGAGCGGCGCACCGGCGAAGATCAGGACGTCGGCCTCGTTCTCCTCAACCGCGCGCAGCGCCAACTCGACCAGCAGCTCCTCCTTCTCGTGCTGCACGTCGGAGATCTGCTTGAAGCTGCCGTCGAGCATGTGAATGCCGGCGCAGCGCTCCATCAGCCCATGCATGCGCACGCACTCCTCGTACCAGGGGCCGAGCGCCTGCGCGAAGGTGACGATCGCAAAACGCCGCCCGGCCATGCAGGCCGTCAGCATTGCCGCTTCGGCGAGCCCGATGACGGGCACGTCGAACAGCTCGCGCGCGGCGAACAGGCCGGGATCGCCGAAGGCGGCGATGATCGCGGCATCGAAGCTGCCGTTGCGCTCGGCCAGCATTTCCAGCGCAACGGCCCCGCCGATCTGCGCTTCGGCGCGGGTTGCGATGTAGGGCACGCCGCGCGGCGCCGTGCATGGGATCAGGCTGGTGCCAGGCGCGGCGGCGGCGCGGCCGACCTGCAGCATCAGATCGGTGATGTCGGTGCGGATGTTGGGATTGAGCAGCAGGATGTTCATGGCGCCTCGCGAGGGGATGCGCGAGCTTGCCTGACGCATTGCGGCCTTGTCCAGCGGTGGTCGTCAGGGCACGGTTCGAACGACGATGCTGATCAACGTCGCGAGCAGAGAGAGCATCGCGCCGATGCTGAGCAGCCGCCGCAGCCGGACAAACCAGGCACGGGAATCGTCGCTGCCGAAGTTGAATTCGTCGAAGACCAAGGCCGCCAGCAGCGCGGTCGTGAGCAGCACCAGCGCCGGCAGCGGTGGCAGTAGCAGCGCGACCCAGCCGAGCAGAGATGGCGTCACGCCCCAGCTCATCCGCGGCCAAGTCGCCAGCGCCGGCGTTTGCACCGCGGCTCCCCAATGCAGCGCCCCCAGGAAGCTCACAATGACCGCGCCATAGCCGATCTGCGCGCGCAAGGCGGCTGCGTGCAGGCTGTCGTCGCCGGCGATCACAACAGCTGCAAGGCCGATGAACGGGATCAGTCCCGCCAAGCCAAGGCTGCGCATCGGTGCGGGAATGCCGGACAACATCGGGCTAACGTCCTTGGGGCGTGGCGGTCGGGGCGGAGGCAATTTGGCTGCGCTCGTACCGGCAGCGGTCCGAGCAGTATTTCACCTCGTCCCAGTCGCGCGCCCATTTGCGCCGCCATGCGAAAGGGCGGCCGCAGGTGGCGCAGATCTTGGTCGGCAGGTCGGCCTTGCGCCGCATCCTCGGCATGGACGCCTCACCACGGGACCGGCGTGCCGCGCCAGTCATAGAAGCCGCCGGAGTCCTTGGCGTCGAGCCGGTCGATGACGCCGAGCAGGTGCCGCGCCGCCTCGACCGGTGCGACGCCCGACGTCGCGGCGAACGGCGCCGACAGCCGGGTGGCGACAGTGCCGGGATGCAGTGCGACGCAGACCGCTTCGGGAGCGCGGCGGGCGAGCTCGATGGCCGCGCAATGCACAAGCTGGTTGAGCGCTGCCTTGGACGCGCGATAGCCGTACCAGCCGCCGAGCCGGTTGTCGCCGATCGAGCCGACCCGCGCCGAGAGCGCCGCGACCATGGCCTTGCCGGTGCGTGGCAGTCGCGGCAGCAGATGCTTCAGCAGCAGCGCCGGACCGATGGCGTTGATGGCGAAGGCGCGGGCGAGCCGCTCGGCATCGAGCTCACGCCAGCTCTTCTCGGGCAGTGCTGTGCCCTCGTGAAGCATGCCGGTCGCGAGGATGACGAGACGGATGTCGCCGCAGGTCGCCAGCGTCTCCGCCGCCGTTGCGACGCTCGCCTCGTCGGTGAGATCGAAGCTGAGGTCGCCGCAGCGGCTGAAGCCGAGCACGCGGTCGAACCGGCCGCTGTCAGTCAGCGCCGCGCCGAGGGCTGCGCCGATGCCGCCGGTGGCCCCGAACACGGCGGCCAAGCCACCGTGCGGAAAGGAGTCCAGCCGAACGGTGAGCCGGGGCGCGTCGTGCCCTGCAGCACCGTCACGGCTCGCTGTCAGCTGGTCGGCCACGTCCATCCTCGCAGGTCACGGGCGGCGCTCAGCTCGGCCAAGCACTGTCCATGGTCACCAACGCTTGATGAGCGCGATCGGATCATCGCCTCGCGCAAAAGGTGGGCCGCTTAACTATCCCTTGGTGACATGCACCGCCGGGGTTGCACCGGCGTTCCATTTGCCATCGATCGCGCGCTCGATCTGGGCGGCCAGCTGCAGCAGCAGGCCGTCATCCGCCTGCTTGCCGATCGCCTGGATGCCGAGCGGCAGGCCATGTTCGTTGGTCGCGAGCGGCAGCGAGAGCGCCGGAATGCCGCAGAGATTGGCGAGCGGCGTGAAGGCGAAGTTGCGCCACAGATTCTCGAACCAGTCGAGCACGTCGGGATTGTCGCTGATGGTCAGATATTCGGTGGTGCCGATTTTCGGCGTCGGCAGCGCGGTGATCGGGGTCAGGATGATGTCCCAATCCTCGAAGAACGCGCCGAAGGCGCGCGAGGTGGTGTTGAACACCGCCTGCATCGCCGCCCGCTCGGCGAAGCTGGTGCTGCGACCGGCTTCCCAGATGCGGATGTTGATCGGCTCGATCAGGTCGGCCGGGGGCCGCTCGAGCTTGCGCTGTGCCAGCAGGTTGCTGATGACGATCGCGAAGTTCGAGATGTAGCAGGTGGTCTGCGCCGCAAAGGCGGCACGATAATCGACGTCGGGCAGCGCATATCCGACGTGATGGCCGAGCCCTTCGAGGAATTTGCCGACGCGTTCCAGCTCGGCCGCGATATGCGGCGTGGCGCGGTAGTCGCCCCATTGATGCGACAGCGCGATTCGGAGCTTGCCGGGATCGCGCTTGATCAGCTCGACATAGGGCTCCGGCGTGGTCCAATACGGCATGAATTCGCCCGGCGCGCCGCCGCGGCAATGATCGACGAAAGCGGCAGTGTCGCGGACGCTGCGCGACTGGCAGCCCTGGATCGAGACCAGCCCGGTAAGATCGGACAGATGCGGCGCGATCGAGAACACGCCGCGCGAGACTTTCAGGCCGATATTGCCGTTGACGCCGGCCGGAATGCGGATCGAGCCGCCGCCATCGGTGGCGTGCGCGATCGGCACCACGCCCGCCGCGACCATCGCCGCACTGCCGGCGGACGAGCCGCAGGTCGTGTAGTCGGTATTCCAGGGATTTCGCGTGACATAGACGGCCGGGTTCTCCGCCGAGCTGCAGACGCCGAACTCCGGCGTCGTCGTGCGGCCCATCAAATTGAGACCGGCCTTGCGCATCTTCGCGGTGAGGTGCGTGTCGGCGACGGGACGGTTGCCGCGCATGAACAGCGAGCCCTGCTCCTGCAGCCGGCCCGCCATGGTCGGGCCGAGATCCTTCATCAGGAACGGCAGGCCGGCAAACGGACCCTGCGTATTGGCGCCGGCCTTGATCGGATCCTCGATTGCGTCGGCGAACACTTCGACGACGCCGCACAGTTTCGGATCGACCTTGGCAATGCCCTCGGCGGCCTGCCGTGCGAGTTCCGCGGCGGTCAGCTCGCCGCTTTTCACACGGGCCGCGAGCGCCATGCCATCATGCCGGGCCCACTCGTCCCAGCTCATCACCAAAGTCATTGCTGTCCGATCCTTCGCGCCGCGATCATCATGGCCTCGCCGGGCCGTGATCCGCGCAGTTCATATTGTCCGGCGGCGCGAACCTTAGTGGCCGAAGGAACCAAGTCAATCAATCGACCTGCATGCGGTTCATTCGATCTCGTCATGCGGCACGGCTTACCGCCGTTTCGCCGGTGTTAACGAAGACTGACGCGAGCGCCGTTCCGGAAAGCGGGACTTAAGCTTTAGCGGTTAACAGGGCAGGCCAGGGAGCGCGGCACGGGACGTTCGCATGACCACCGAGGCGATTGGATCGGCAGATGCGGACCGGGGCGCTGCGAGCGACGGCCTCATGGCGCGGCTGTCACGGCGCTCTCTGGTCATCCTGTCGATCTGGTTTGTGCTGTTCGCGGTCGAGCTGATCGTCAGCATCAACCTGGCCGGCGGCCGTCTCGTTTTCACCCTTGACGATGCCTACATCCATCTGGCCGTGGCCGATCAGATCCTGTCGGGCGGCTATGGCGTCAATCTCGGCGAGTTTTCATCACCGAGCTCGTCGATCATCTGGCCCTATCTGATCGCCGCCACCGAGGCGGTGCATCTCGGTGGCTGGGGGCCGCTGCTCATCAGCGCCGCCGCGGCCGCGGCCACGATCGTCACCATCATGCGGCTGCTGGAAGGCTGCGGCCTGTTCGACGCAGCCGGCTCCTGGCTCGTGGGCGCGCTCTGCGTGACGACGATTTTCATCATCAGCGCAGTCGCGCTGGCGATGACCGGGCTCGAGCACAGCCTTCACGTCTGGGCGACGGTGACCACCTTCGCCGGCCTCGCCGCCGCGGCGCAGGGCCGCGCGCCAAGTGGACTGCAGATCGTCGCCTTGGTACTGCTGCCGCTGATCCGCTTCGAAGGTGCGGCACTGGCCTGCGCGGCGCTGGCCGCGCTCGTGCTCCTGCGGCAACGCCGCGCCGCCGCGCTTGCCGCCGCTCTGATCGCCGCGGCGTTGCTGGCCTATGCGGCGCGCATGCACGCGCTCGGCCTGCCGCTGCTGCCGAGCTCGGTGCTGTTGAAGGCCCGCTTCGTCGAAGCGGCGTATGAGCGCACCACCGCGTTCAGCGCCGTCACGGACAATCTGATCCTGAGCCTGATCAATCCCTACGGCCAGCGCCTGCTGCTACTCGGCATGGCCGTGGCCGCCACCGCCTGCTGGCTGCGCGGCGACAGGTCGGCCTTGATCATCGCCGGCGCTGTGCTGGCGGCGGTCGGCGGCCACGTCGCTTTCGGCCAGTATGACTGGTTCCACCGCTACGAGGTCTATGTGATCGCGCTCGCCGCCGTGGCGTGGCTGTGGCTGGTCGCTCGCCTCCGGCCCCATCTCGATGCGCGCGTGGCGACGGCCTTGAACGCCCCCCTGCTGATGCTGCTGGGCTTTGCGGCGTGGCCCTACGTTGCTGCCGCGCTCGCGACGCCACTGGCGTCCCGCAACATCTATCAGCAGCAATATCAGATGGGCCGCTTTGCCCGGGAGTTCTATCGCCATCCCGTGGCGGTCAACGACCTCGGGTTGGTCGCCTATCGCAATCCGAACTACGTGCTCGATCTCTGGGGCCTCGGCTCCGAGCCGGTGCGCAAGGCCAAGCTCGCCGGCCATTATGGCCCGGCGGAGATGGCCGCACTTGCCGCGCAGCACGCGGTCGGCATGGCGATGATCTATGACCGCTGGTTCCCGCAAGGCGTGCCGGCGAGCTGGACCAAGGTGGCGGTGCTGCACACGCCGTTCGTCACAGTCGCCGCAGGCGACGTGGCCTTCTACCGGACGCCGGACGCCGATCCGGCCGAGGTCACGCGTGCGCTCAAGGCGTTCGCGCCGACGCTGCCGCCGAATGTGGCTCTGGATATCCTGAGCCGCTGACGGCGCCGCCGCCTCCGGCGTGACATTGACCTTCGTCAAGGCGGCCAGTCCGCCGGCATGGTCGATGGCAACATGGATTTGTTGACCTTCGTTCTGTCGACCGCGGCCCTGCTGGCCACACCCGGTCCGACCAACACGCTGCTGGCGACGGCAGGCGCCAGCCGCGGCGCGCGCGCCTCCGCGCATCTGCTGCTCGCCGAACTCGCCGGCTATCTGCTGGCGATCCTGCTGCTACGCGTCGTGCTCGGACCGGTGCTAGCGACGGCGCCGCTGGTCGGCCACGCCTTGCGTGTCGTGGTCGTGCTGTATCTGCTGCATCTGGCCACGTCACTGTGGCGTCATGGCGGTGCCGGCCACAGCGATGCGGCGGCGGTCACCCTGCGCCGCGTCTTCATCACCACGCTGTTCAATCCGAAGGCCATCATCTTCGCCTTCACCTTGCTACCCGCCCCCGGCGCCGGGATCGAGCTGCTGCCATTCGCCGTTGCGCTCGGCTGCTCCACGATCATGATCGGCGGCGGCTGGCTGGTGCTCGGTGCGACGCTGCGGCGCGGTCTTGGGCAGGTCATGCCGGCGACGCTCGGCTATCGTTGCAGCGCTGCCGCGCTGGCGCTGCTGGCCTGCGTCATCCTCGCGCCCGCGCTTGCGGTGCCGTGACGCGGTTCCCCTTGTTACATTGTTGCGGATCGACAATCGCTGCGGCAACGTGCTATCGGCTGCGCGACCAGGGGGCGCGGTGCGCAGCATTGATCGACGATCTCACGGAAGCCGTCCGCGCTTGCTGCGCCGGATCGCGGCCATGTGCGTGATGCTGGCCTATCTGCTCGCCGGCGCGCTGCACGGCACCTGCGACCTTGACGTGGCCCATGTCCCAGCCGGCAAGCTGGAGATCGCGTCGTTGCTCGACAAGGCCAGTCATTCCGATCCGCGCGGCATCGCCGATCACCATTGCCATGGCTGCTTCTCGGTGGCCATTCCTCAGTTGCAGCTCGCGGCCGTTCCGGCCGACATCGTCGCCGCAACCGACTGGGCCATTCCGCTGCTTCGCGCCGGCATCGTCTCCGAGTCGGAGTCTCCGCCCCCGAAACACCTGATCTGACGCTGCGTGCCGGACGGCCGACGCCGTCCATTCTTGCTCGTCCAGACAGGTTCTTCTCATGTCATTTGCTGGGACGGCTGCGCGCGCGCTCTGCGCCGCAGCCCTGCTCGCGGCGTCCGCATACGCTGCGTCTGCGCAGACCTTGACCCTGCGCGAGGCGCTGGCGCGCGCACTCGCCGTCAGTCCGCGATTATCGGCCGCCGATCGCGACATCGGCATCGCCTCCGGCCAGCGGCTGCAGGCCGGCGCGCTGCTCAATCCCGAGCTCTCTTATGAGCAGGACAATTCGTTCGGCGCCGGCGCGTATCGCGGTACACGCGCGGCCGAGACGACGTTGCAGATCAGCCAGGCCTTCGAATGGTTCGGCAAGCGCGACGCGCGCGTCGCCGCCGGCCAGGCCGGGGTTCGCGCGGCCGAGGTGCAACGCCAGGCGGTGCGGCTCGAAGTCTTGTCTGAAACGGCGATTGCCTTCGTGACAGTCCTCGCCGCGCAGCGCCGCATCCAGATCCTCGATGATCAGGTCGCCGCGCTGGACCGGCTGACGCCGCTGTTGCGGCGGCGGGTCGAGGCTGGTGCGTCGTCGCCGGCTGAGACCGGCCGTGCCGAGGTCGCCTCCGCGCTGGTGCGCGCCGATCGCGAGCGCGTCAAGGCGACGTTCGCCAGCGCACGGCGCGAGCTTGCCGTGCTCACTGGTGACAGCTCGGCCAAATTCGCCTCCGTCAGCGGCCGCTTCGAAGCTATCGGCCAGCCGCCATCGTTTCAGAGCGTCATGACGGCGATTGACGCCAATCCGCAGTTGGCGCGCTGGACCGCGGTCTTTGCCCAGCGCAATGCCGAGCTGCTGCTGGCGCGGCTGAAACCCTATCCCGACGTGCGCGTCGGCGCCGGCTGGCGCCACTTCAACGACACGAAGGACGATGCGGTCAGGCTCAGCGTCTCCGTGCCGATCCCGGTGTTCGATCAGAACCAGGGCAACATCCTCTCCGCGCAGGAAAGCCTCGCCAAGACCGAGGCCGAGCGCAAGGCCAACCGCAACGCGCTGCTTATCGTCGCCGGCCGTGCCTATGACTCGCTGCAGGGCTCGCTGCGCGAATTGTCCGTCCTGCGCGAGATCGCGATCCCCAAGGCGCAGGAGGCGGCGGACGAGATCGCGCAGGGCTACAGCGCCGGCCGCTTCACCCTGCTCGAAGTGCTGGACGCGCAGGCGAGCGTGGCGCAGGCCCGGCTGCGCGAACAGGAGGCGCTGCAGAACATCCATGTCGCGGTCGCGACGATCGAGGGCCTGGTCGGCCGCCCCTTCACTCTGGCTCGGGAGACCACGCGATGAAGATCTCCACCATCACCGTTATCGTGATTCTGGCGGCTGCAGCCGGCGCCGGGGTGTCGCACCTCCTGGCGGACGCGGTGCCGCACAGGAATACGGCGGCTGGCCACACCGATCACGCCGAGAAGCAGGAGCGGACGCCGAGGGATCACGTCGAGCAGGACGAGCACGGTGCCGACCGCATCCGCATCAGCGACGTCAAGCTCGCCGCCGCCGGCGTCACGCTCGCCGAAGCGGGGCCGGCGACGCTCTCGGACACGCTGGCGTTCAACGGCGTGCTGCGCGCCAATCAGGAGGCGCTGGTGCAGGTGACGCCGCGCTTCCCCGGCATCGTCCGTGCCATCAGGAAGCGGATCGGCGACAGCGTCGCCAAGGATGAGCTGCTCGCGTCGATCGAAAGCAACCAGAGCCTGACCGCCTATGACCTCAAGGCCCCGATCGGCGGCACCATCATCGATCGCCAGATCTCGCTCGGCGAATATGCCTCCGAGCAGAAGCCGGCCTTCGTGGTCGCGGACCTCTCCACGATCTGGGTCGACCTGTCGATCTATCGCCAGGATCTCCGTCGTGTCCGGCTCGACGACGAGGTGCTGATCGACCCCGATGACGGCCGCGGCCCGATCAAGGGCAACGTGTCCTACATCGCCCCGGTCGGCGCCAGCGAGACGCAGACCGCGCTCGCGCGCGTCGTGCTGGGAAATGCCGACGGCCGCTTGCGCCCCGGCCTGTTCGTGACCGCGCGGCTGGTGCTGGCCAAGCGTAGCGTCGCCGTCGCGGTGCGCGCCAGCGCGATCCAGACGCTGGAGAACAAGACCGTCGTGTTCGTGCGCGAGGAGGCCGACAAGATCGAGGCGCGCCCAGTCGCGCTCGGCGAGTCCGATTCGGTCCATATCGAGATCCGCGATGGTCTGTCACCCGGCGAGCATTACGTCGCCGAGAACAGCTTTGTGGTGAAAGCCGAGATGGGCAAGGGGGAGGCCGAGCATGATTGACGCGATCCTCGCATTTGCCGTGCGCCAGCGCTGGCTGGTGCTGCTGGTCTCGCTTGCCGCCGCCGCCTTCGGCGCCTGGAATTTCACCCGGCTGCCGATCGATGCCGTGCCCGACATCACCAATGTCCAGGTGCAGATCAACACCAAGGCGCCGGGCTATTCGCCGCTCGAGACCGAGCAGCGCATCACGTTTCCGGTCGAGACCGCGATGGGCGGTCTGCCGCGGCTGGACTACACGCGCTCGCTGTCGCGCTATGGCCTGAGCCAGGTCACCGTCGTGTTCCAGGACGGCACCGATATCTACTTCGCGCGTCAGCAGGTCAATGAGCGCATCCAGCAGATCAAGGATCAGTTGCCACCGGGCGTCGAGGTCGCGATGGGGCCGCTCTCGACCGGGCTCGGCGAGATCTTCATGTATGCGGTCGAGGCCAGGCCCGGCGCGAAGACGCCTGACGGCGCCGACTACTCGCCGACGGAGCTGCGCACCATCCAGGACTGGATCATCCGGCCGCAGCTGCGCGGCGTTCCCGGCGTGATCGAGGTCAACACCATCGGCGGTTTCGAACGCCAGTTCCACGTGCTGCCCGATCCCGGCCGTCTGATGGCCTACAAGATCAGCTTCCGCGAGGTCATTGCCGCGCTGGCTGCGAACAACGCCAATGTCGGCGCCGGCTATATCGAGCGCAATGGCGAGCAATATCTGGTCCGCGCGCCCGGCCAGGTCGGCACCGCCGCCGAACTCAGGGATATCGTGATCGGCGCGCGCGGCGGCACGCCGGTGCGCATCGGCGACGTCGCCGAAGTCATGGAGGGACGCGACCTGCGGACCGGCGCTGCAACCCTCAATGGCGAGGAGACGATCCTGGGCACCGCGATGCTGCTGATCGGCGAGAACAGTCGCGCCGTGGCGCGGCGGGTCGCCGCGCGGCTCGACGAGATCGCGAGATCGCTGCCCGACGGGGTGATCACGCGCACGCTCTATGACCGTACCCATCTGGTCGAGGCGACGATCCGCACCGTCGAGAAGAATTTGCTCGAAGGCGCCGCGCTGGTCGTCGTCGTGCTGTTCCTGCTGCTGGGCAATATCCGCGCCGCCTTGGTCACCGCCTGCATCATCCCGCTGTCGATGGCGATGACCGTCACCGGCATGGTCGAGAGCAAGGTCAGCGCCAATCTGATGAGCTTGGGCGCGATCGATTTCGGCATCATCGTCGACGGCGCCGTCATCATCGTCGAGAACTGCCTGCGCCTGCTCGCCCAGGCGCAGCACCGCAAGGGCGGGCTCCTCACGACGGCCGAGCGGCTGCGGACCATCGTCGGCGGCGCGCGCGAGGTGATCGGGCCGAGCCTGTTCGGCACGCTGATCATCGCCGTGGTCTATCTGCCGGTGCTCACCTTGACCGGCGTCGAGGGCAAGATGTTCACGCCGATGGCGTTGACCGTGTTGATGGCGCTCGGTGCCGCCGTGCTGTTCTCCGTGACCTTCGTGCCAGCCGCGGTCGCGGTCTTTGTCACCGGCAGAGTGTCGGAGCAGGAGAACCTGGTGATGCGCGGCGCGCGGCGGATCTATGCGCCGCTGCTGCGCGGCGTGATCGCGCATCGCATGATGGTCGCTGCTGCCGCCGTCGTGATCGTCGCCGCAAGCGGGGTCGCGGCGACGCGCATGGGTGGCGAGTTCATCCCGAGCCTCGACGAGGGCGATGTCGCGCTGGCGGCGCTGCGCATTCCCGGCACGAGTCTGACGCTGTCGGTCGATCTGCAGAAGGCGCTGGAGGCGAGGCTGAAGCGAATTTCCGAGGTGAAGGACGTCTTCACCCGCATCGGCACCGCCGAGGTCGCAACCGACCCGATGGCGCCGTCGCAGGGCGACGGCTACATCATGCTGAAGCCGCGCGAGCAGTGGCCCGATCCGGCGAAGCCCAAGGCGCAGCTCGTCGCCGAGATCGAGGAGGCGGCCGACGAGATTCCCGGCAGCAATTACGAGATCTCGCAGCCGATCCAACTGCGCTTCAACGAGTTGATTTCCGGCGTGCGCAGCGACGTCGGCGTCAAGATCTTCGGCGACGATCTCGACATTCTGCAGGGCGCGGCGCGCCAGGTCGAAGCGGCGATCCGCGGCATCTCCGGTGCCACCGATGTCAAGACAGAGCAGGTCGCGGGCCTGCCGATCCTGACCGTGGCCATCGACCGCCAGGCGCTGTCGCGCTACGGCCTCAGCGTCGCCGAAGTACAGAACGTCGTCGAGATTGCGATCGGCGGCAAGGCGACCGGCAAGCTGTTCGACGGCGACCGCCGCTTCGACATCGTCGTGCGCCTGCCCGAGCGACTGCGCGGCAATCTCGACGCGATCCGCGCGATCCCGATTCCGCTGCCGGCCGGAGAGGAAGCGAGTGGGGCACCGCTGCGGACCGCCTTCAATTCCGCAAGCCAGCCGCGCTACGTACCGCTGTCGTCAGTCGCTACGGTCGCCTCGGCGCCGGGACCGAACCAGGTCAGCCGTGAGAATGGCAAGCGTCGCATCGTGGTGTCGGCCAATGTCCGTGCCCGCGATCTCGGCTCGTTCGTGACCGAGGCGCAGGCCACGGTGGCCGAAAAGGTCAAGCTGCCGCCGGGCTATTGGATCGGCTGGGGTGGCCAGTTCGAGCAACTCGTGTCGGCGACCAAGCGGCTCACGATCGTCGTGCCGATCGCGCTCGCTCTGGTATTCCTGCTGCTGTTCATGAGCATGGGCTCGGTCGCGGACGCCGCGCTGGTGTTCTCCGGCGTGCCGCTGGCCCTGACCGGCGGCATCGCCGCGCTGCTGCTGCGCGGGCTGCCACTGTCGATCTCGGCCGGCGTCGGCTTCATCGCGCTCTCAGGCGTCGCGGTGCTCAACGGTCTCGTCATCATCGCGTTCATCGAGCGGCTTCGCCAGGAGGGACGCAGCGTGCTGGCGGCGGTGGAGGAGGGCGCCCTGGCGCGCCTGCGGCCGGTTCTCATGACGGCGCTGGTCGCCTCGCTCGGCTTCGTGCCGATGGCCCTCGCGACCGGTGCCGGTGCCGAGGTGCAGCGGCCGCTCGCGACCGTCGTGATCGGTGGCATCATCTCCTCGACCGTGCTCACCTTGCTGGTATTGCCGGCGCTCTATGTCCTGTTCAGGCGGGAGACGCAGGCACCATCCGTCAAAGCTTCAGCCGCTTGAACAGCGCTTCCGGAATGAGCCCGATGATCGTCATCACCAGCCAGAACCGGCGGCCGACGTAAATCACGTCGCGCGGACTCTCCTCGGCGGCGGCGTAAATGTCGGCGGCGACGCGGGCAGGCGTCACGGTCAGTGGCGCCGGCAGCTTTAGATGCGCGGTCATGCGTGTGCGCACGAAGCCGGGCTTGACGGTGACGACGCGGACCTTGCCGGTCAGCGCCATACGGTTGCGCAAGCCCGATAGGAACTGCGAGAAGCCGGCCTTCGCGGCGCCATAAACGTAGTTCGAACCGCGGCCGCGATCGCCGGCCACCGAGCTGACGCCGACGATGGTGCCGGAGCCGCGGGCGGCGAAGGCGTTGGCGAACAACCCGAGCAGCAGGCTCGGCGCCTCGAAATTGGTGCGCATGACCATTGCGGCGTGCGCGATGTCGCGTTCGGCGCGGGCCTGGTCGCCGAGCTCGCCGACCACGGAGATCACCGTGTCTGGCAGGGCCGGGAGGTCATCGACGAAGGCGGCGAGCCTGTCGGTCTCCAGAATGTCCAGCGCGTGAACGGCCACGTCGTTGCCGGTACGCGCCTTGATGTCGTCGGCATTGCGCTGGGCCGTGATCGTGTCGCGTGCGGCCAGCGCAACCTGCCAGCTGCGCTCGGCATAGCGCAGCGCCGTGGCGTGACCGATGTCGGAACTGCCGCCGATCACCAGCACGGATTTGGATACGGTCATGGCTCAGATCCCCAATCGGGCCGAAAGGTGGGAGACGAGTTTGTCGGTGGCGCCGATGCAGCGGCGGATGTCGCGCAAGCCGTCGAGACCGGCATAGCCGGCGGCGAAGGTGGCCCGCGACTGCCGCGCATCCTTGGCGAGATAGAGTCGGCCTCCCGCGGCGGTGACGATCGCATCGAGTTCGTCAAGGAACCCGAACAGCGAGTCCTGAATCGGAAAATCCATGGCCAGCGTGTAGCCGCGCAAGGGAAACGACATCAGGCCGTGGCTGTCGCCGATCTGCTTGAGCACGGCAAGGAACGAGGCGCTGCCGCGGCGCGCGACGCGGTCGAGGATCTCGGCCAGGACGCGGCGGGCGTTGGCTGCGGGAATCACACACTGATGCTGCAGGAATCCGCGCGGACCATAGATGCGATTCCAGTGGCCGATCGTGTCAAGCGGGAAGAAGTAGGGATCCCAGTGCACGAGTTGTGGCGTCAGGGCCTGCCGGGCACCGCGCCGGAAATACAGCGCATTGAAGCCGCGCACCGCGAGCGGGTTGAGCACGAAGCTTGGCATAAAGGCCGGCATCGAAGGTCCAGCACGCCGCTGCGGCGGGAAGGCGTCGCGCGCCGGCGCGAAACGGTCCTTGTCGGCTGCGCTTGCATGGTCTGCGGCGTAGATCAACGAGCGGCCGAGCGCGCGTCCGCGGGCCAGGCAGTCGATCCAGGCGACCGAATAAGTATGGGCCGCGGTTCGTTCCAGCGCGGCCATGGCGGCGTCGAGATCTTCGGCGACATGGGTCTCCTGCACCAGCCAGCCGGTCTCGATCGGCATCAGGACCAAAGTCGCTTCGACAATGATGCCGGTCAGCCCCATGCCGCCAACGGTGGCATGAAACAGCTCGGCATTGGCGTGCCGCGAGCAGGTGACGATCTCGCCGTTCGGCAGCATCAATCGAAGCGCGATCACATGATCACCGAAGCCGCCGTCACGATGATGATTCTTGCCGTGGACGTCGGCCGCGATCGCGCCGCCGATACTGACGAATTTGGTACCCGGCACGACTTTCAGGAAGAAGCCGCGCGGCACGTAGGTCGCGAGGATGTCGGCAATGGTGACGCCGGCCTCGACCGTCAGCTCGCCGCTCGCAGGATCGAAGCGGCGCATCCGGTTGAGGCGCGATGATGTCAGCGTCGTCGCCATGCCGACCGCGGCGTCGCCATAGGCGCGCCCCTGGCCGCGGGCAACGAGTCCGCTGCGCCCGGCGAGCAGCGGCGCGATGGCCTCGGCTCGCGCGGGCACGAGCTGCTCGGTCGGAATGCGCGGATAATTGCCCCAGCCGGCGAGGTCGCTCATGGCCGGTCGTTACATTGCGGCGAGCATGATCGCACCGATGGTGCCGAGCGCGAGCCAGCTGACCCGGTCCTTCAGCGCAAAGATCACCGGATCGTCGTCGATCAGGCCGCGCTGGGCGAACAGCATCACACGGGCGACCCAATACATCAGCACCGGACAGCTGGCCCACATGATCTGGGGATGACCGTAGAGCGCGCGCACCGCGTCTGACGAGATGTATAGCGTGAAGATGACGACGGCATTGAAGCCGGCCGCCGCCGCCAGGACCGCGATCATCGCCCGGTCGTTCGGCTGGTAGTCGCGTGACAGCGGCCGGTCGCCGCTGCTCCGGCGATCGAGCTCGACGTAACGCTTCACCAGCGCCAAGGCCATGAAGATGAAGAGCGAGAATGCGAACAGCCATTCCGACATCGCGACGCCGATGGCGACCGCGCCGGCGACGACGCGGATCGTGTAGAGCACGGCCAGCGTGACCACGTCGAGCAGCGCAAGGCGTTTCAGCCGGAACGAATAAGCGGTGGTCAGTGCGAGATAGCCGGCAAGCACGCCAAGGAAGGCCGGGGAGACCACCGCGGCGATCGTGATCGCGCCGATGAGCAGCAGCGCCATCGCGGCGATGGCCTGCGCCGGAGCAATCGCGCCGCTGGCGATCGGCCGCTCGCGCTTGGTGGCATGGGCGCGGTCGGCGCTGACATCGACGAGGTCGTTGAGGATGTAGGCCGCGGAGGCGCCGAGCGAAAAGGCAAGCGCCGCAAACAGCGCCGTGATCGCCGGCCACAGGCCGAATTGATGGGCCGTCAGCATTGGCACCAGAACGAGCGCGTTCTTGGCCCATTGATGCACGCGCAGCAGCTTCGCCCAGACCCGCCAGCCGACGGGATCGCTGGTCGCAACGGACGGCGCCGCAGGTGAGCGGCGCGGGATTCGCGTCGCGCCGGCCGGCAGCACTTCGGAATCATGGCCGAGATAATCGAAGCCCTGACTCCAGGACTGCAGCAGGCTCATGGCCTCCGGATCGAGCCTGGCGCCATCCGCCGAGGCGGTCCAGGCGGTGAATACGCCGAGATGCTGGGCGATGGCACCGACGAGCGCGCTGTCATAGGTGTCGGAGGCGAGATAGACCGGACGGCCTTCGCCGAGGACGCGCAGCATATAAGCAACGGTTTCGGTGTCGTAGGCGAGACGGGCCGGATCGAAATGTGCCGAATTGGCCAGGCGTCGCTTCAGCTCGGCCGGACCGCGCAGCACGGCGGCGGCCAAGGCGATGGCGGCTGCGGGACGATGGGCGATCTCCGACCAGATCGCCTCGCTCGACAGGCTCGTCTGCATCAGCACGTCGTCGACATCGACGACCAGCGGCCGGCCGCCGCGCATGCGCGCGTCGCGGAGTGGGCCGGCGTCACCCGGGCCGGTCGTGTCTTGATAGGGAAGTGGCATCTCTCACCGCTGCTGGCGTCGCGCTCATCCTGCGGCTTGCTTCCCTAAGATCGTGTGAACCGGCGCGGAGCAACCAGGACGAAAGCCGGTGCTAAGGATTTTCCGTCATGGATGCGCGAGCAGCAGCGCATCCATGGATTCGACCGGTTCCTCAGCCCAGAAGCTTCTCCAGGTCGCCGGCGCATGGCTCGGCGGCTGCGCGCTCGCGGCCTTTGCCGTCCGTTCGGTTAACGATCCGTTGTGGGCCGACGAATTGCTGACGACGCATTTGCTGCAGGCGGACAGCCTGCCGAGGCTGTGGAGTGGGATCGCGCGCGGCATCGACGGCAATCCGCCGCTCTATCTCACCGGCGCATGGCTGCTGACGCGGTTATTGCCCTCAGCCGTGCCCGTTGTCGCGGCGTTGAAGCTGCTGAATATCGCATTGGTCGGCCTCGGCCTTGTCGCGCTGTGGCGGCTCGCCCGCCGTGCGATCTCGGCGGTCTCCTGCACGGCCGGCGCCCTGATCCTCGTCACGCTGAACGACAACCTGCTCTACGCCGCCTTCGAACTGCGGACCTATGCCACCTATTTCGCGACGGCGGCCGTCGCGGCGCTGTGCCAGCAGCGGCTGATCGAGCGCGGTCGTCCCGCCGATCTGATGCTATCAGCGTTGTCCTTCGTCGGCCTGGCCTTCGCGCATACGTTCGGCATCGCCTATGTCGGCTGCATCGCGCTGGCCGGCTGTCTCAGCCGGCCGCGTGATGGTGCGCTGCTGCGCCGGGCGCTGCTTGCGACAGGTCCGGCGGTGCTCCTCCTTCTGGCCTGGACGCCGGTGCTGCGCGAGCAATTGCAGGTGGCGAGCCCGTATGGCTGGATGACGGAGCCGGGCTGGAGCGAGTTGGCCGAGACCCTGTTCTCGTCGCAATGGCTGCTGGCGATCAGCGTGGTCGCGCTGCTGGGTCTGGGCAACGCCGGAATGGCATGGCTGAAACGAACGCCGCGGCGGCTCGAGGAGATGGTCGCCAGCGACCAAGGGCAGCCAGCCCGCTATCTCGGCCTCCTCGCGGCCGGCTTTACCGCCTTCGCGCTCGCCGGCTGGATGGTGTCGCGCGCCGCTGTCCCGATCTTCGTGCCGCGGTTCTTCACCCCGCAGATCGTGGTGTCCTACCTGCTGCTCACAGCCTTTGCGCAATGGCTGCGCGTTGCCGCACCGCGTGCGCTGGCGCTCCCGGCCGCGCTGCTGATCGGCGGATTGATGTTGCGCAACGTCGTGGATCATGCGGCCACGCCGTTCCACGGCGATCCCGTCTGCGCCGATGCGAATGGCGGCTATTTCGAGAGCCCGCATGTCGGCGGTGACCTGCCGGTGATCGCGGACTCGCCCCATGTCTTCCTGCCGCGCGCCGCCTATGCCGCGCATGCTGCGGCCTATCGATTTCCGCTCGATTGGGATGTGGTGATGACCTATCCGACGCGGTCGCCGGGCAATGCGGTCGACTATCACATTCTGCAGGCCTTGCAGGGTTGGCTGCCGATGCCGCAAATCGTGAGCACGGCCGATGTCGTGCGCGATGGTGCCCAGTTCCTGGTGATCGAAACGCCGGGGCGCGCCTGGTTCGATCATCTGCGTGCCACGCACAAGGTGCAGGCCGAGGCGCTGGCGCACAGCGTCGGCCGGGCTGGCGTGGTCTGCACCTTGTGGAAGGTCACGGCCGTCGACGGGCCGCGCTGAATGCGCGGCGCGATTAGGACTGGTGGCGCTTGGTGATGGCGACGCGCGCCGCCTGGCCATAGAGTCCCGACATCTGGTCGAGTTGCGCGGTGGTTGCCGCGCAGCTGTCGATCCAGCCGGGCAGCGCGTCGAACAGCGGCGGCAGCGTCGTGGCGCGCAAGGCGGCATAGTCCTCGGTGACGGCGCGGCCGCGGGCGGTGGCGCGGTAGCGCGTCTCCTTGCGCGAGGAGCGGCCTTCGGTTTCGATCAGGCCGGCGCGCACCAACTTGCGCGTCGCATATTGCAGATTGGGCACGTCGACGCGGTTGAGCAATTGGCCGACTTCGGCGAGCCGTTTCGGCTCGTCGCCCATGCGCACGACATTGAGGACGGCGACGTCGTCGCCGGTCAGCGGTACCTCGCACACCGCTGCGAGGCAGGACGCCTTCCAGCGGTAATAGGACTGCGCCAGCCGCTCCAGCGCAAATTCGAAATCCGACAGCCGCCGCTCCGCATCGCTGCGGGCGAGATGCCAGGAGCCCTTGTCGCCGTTCGCATCCGCGGCGTTGCGTGCCTTGGCCGGCTGTGAACCTGTCCTACGGCCGGCGGATTTCGCCTTCACCGCCACGGCCTTGCGCGTCGCCGCGGTGCCATCAGCCCTTTTCAATATCCCGTCTCCCGATGCCGCTCCGCACAATGCGTGTGCAGCGCATGCTCAATCTCTGCTGTTTACATCCGATATTTTTACATTAAAAATTCAATGAAGAAAACACATCAGGTGCGGCGTCACTGTGGACGCCGGCAGGACCGGGGAGCATGACGATGGCTGGACAGTGGGTCGACATTGCCGCCGCCGATGGCGGCACGTTCAAGGGCTATCTGGCCGTGCCGGCATCAGGCTCCGGTCCCGGCATCGTGCTCCTGCAGGAGATCTTCGGCGTCAACGCCTCGATGCGCGCGGTCGCCGACTACTATGCCGAAGAGGGCTATGTCGTGCTGGCGCCCGAGCTGTTCTGGCGCTTCGAGCCGGGCATCGAGCTCGGCTATGGCGAGGCGGATTTCGCCAAGGCGTTCGGCTACTACCAGCGCTTTGACGTCAATCTCGCGATCAAGGACACGGCGGACGCACTGAAGGTGCTGCGGGCGCGGCCTGAATGCAAGGGCAAGGTCGGCGCGCTCGGCTTCTGCCTCGGCGGCAAGCTCGCTTACCTCACCGCGGCCCGCACCGATGTCGATTGCGCCGTCTCCTATTATGGCGTCGGCATCGAGGCCGATATCGCCGAGGCCAAGACCATCAAGGGACCGATCGTCTTCCACTTTGCGGAGCTCGACAAGTTCGCCCCTGCCGAGGCGCGCGAGGCGATCAAGGCCGGCTTTGCCGGCCGCGACGATGCCGAGTTCTATCTCTATCCCGGCTGCGACCACGCCTTCGCCGCGCCGGAGCGCGCCAGCTTCGACAAGCCGGCGACGCTGATGGCGCATTCGCGCTCGATCGCGCTGTTCCGCAAGGTTCTCGGTCCGCATTATGACCTGTCGTCGCTGTGGGATCGCCACACCGAGCTCGAATTCGCCACCCGCTCGGCGGAGGCGACGATGGGCACGATGGTCGCCGAGCCCTATGTCAACCACATCCCGACCATGACCGGCGGCGTCGGTTACAAGGACTTGCTGCGCTTCTACGCCAATCACTTCATCCCGAAGACGCCCGCGGACACCAAGCTTGTACCGATCTCGCGCACCATCGGTGCCGACCGCGTCGTCGATGAGATGCTGTTCTGCTTCACCCACGATATCGAGATCGACTGGATGCTGCCCGGCATCCCGCCGACCGGCAAATATGTCGAGATCCCCTTGGTCGCGATCGTCCGCTTCCGCGGCGACAAGCTCTACAACGAGCACATTTATTGGGATCAGGCCTCGGTGCTGGTGCAGATCGGTCTGCTCGATCCGGCCAAGCTGCCGGTCGCGGGCATCGAGACCGCCAAGAAGCTGGTCGATGAATCCCTGCCCTCGAACACGCTGATGAAGCGCTGGGCCGAGAGCGCGCCGAACTGATCACGTCTTCGGGCGGCGTCGGCAGGAACGCCGCCTCATTCGCTCGTCGTCCTTCGCATCCGGAGTTGCATCACCATGCGTGACCATCAGATCTCTCGTCGTACGATGTTGCAGCTCGCCGGTGCGGCTGCGCTGCCGCTCGCCGCCGGCCTGCCGATCCATTCGGCGCGCGCCGCCGCGAGCACCCTGACCATCGCCTACAACGTCAATCTGCCGTCGTTCGATCCGACCGTCGGCGTCTCGGCGGTGAACCCGACGATCCAGTCGATCTACCAGGCGATCTTCGATCCCTATATCGGCCAGGCCGCCGATCTCTCCTTCAAGCCGGGCCTCCTGACCAAATGGGGCTGGAACGAGGACCGCAGCAAGGTCACGATGGAGCTGCGCTCCGACGCGACCTGGCATGACGGCTCCAAGGTGACGCCGGAGGACGTGGTGTGGTCGCTGACCCGCGCCGCCGATCCGAAGGGTGGCAACCCGATCCAGTTTGTCTGGTCGAAGATCAATAACTTCAAGATCGATGGCCAGACCATCACGGCCGATGTGGTCGAGTTCGAGCCCGTGCTGTTCAAATGGATGGCGTTCCTCACTGGCTACGTGCTGCCGAAGGCGTATTACGAGAAGGTCGGCGCCGAGGGCTTCGAGAAGGCGCCGATCGGCTCTGGCCCCTACAAGGTGGATGCGTTCGAGCGCAACGCCTTCCTGCGGCTGAAGGCGCATCCCGGCTATTGGGGGCCAAAGCCGGCGTTCGACACCGTCGTCTTCAAGTTCGTCACCGATCCGACCAGCCGCGTCGCCGAGATCGAGTCCGGCGGCTCCGACATCACTTTCGAGATTCCCTATGAGGAGTTCGACCGCCTCAAGGCCAAGCCGAACCTCGCCGGGCTCACCCAGCCGATCTCCGACATCGGCATGATCTTCCTGACCGACATCGACCCGATGCTCGACCGCAACGTGCGGCTCGCCGCCAATCACGCCATCGACAAGAAGGCGATCGTCGAGAAGCTGTTGCGCGGCTATGGCGTGCCGATCGACACGCTGGAGGCGCCGGGCTACGCCGCGTTCGATCCGTCGATCAAGACAGCCTGCGACCCGGAGCTGGCGAAGAGCCTGCTCGCCAAGAGCGGCTACTCGACCGCCAAGCCGGTCAAGTTCACGATCCAGACGACGCGCGGCTTCAAGCCGAAGGACTACGAGATGGTCCAGGCGATCGCCGGCATGTGGCGCAAGGTCGGCATCGAGGCCAATATCGAGGTCTACGAGATCGCGCAGCATTTCGAGCTGCGCGCCCGCCACGCGCTGGCGCCGGCCGCGTTCTACAATTGGGGCAATGCGATCGGCGATCCCACGACCTCGACCGGCTTTGCGATGTTCGGCCCGTCGCCGCACTCGGCCTGGAAGGGCAAGGACCTGATCGAGCGCATCGGGCCGCTGTGGGGCGAGAAGGACGACGCCAAGCGCATCGCCGGCTGGAAGGCGGTCGACAAATACATCGCCGAGGAAGGCGAGGTGATTCCGCTGCTGCAATATGTCCAGCCGATCATCCATAAGAAGGGGCTGAAGGTGGTGCCGCAGGCCAACGGCATGATCCTGCCGCAACTCGTCACCCAGGGCTGAGCGGAGACGCGGGCGATGCGCTGGAGCGCCATTCTCAAGCGCCTCGCTCTGATCCCGCCGACCTTGCTCGGCGTCGGCGCCATCGTGTTCGTGCTGCTGCGCGTGGTGCCCGGCGATCCCATCGCGATGATGATCCCGCCGGGCGCCTCGCCGGCGGATATCGCGCGGCTGCGCGCGCTCTATGGCCTCGACCAGCCGCTGCTGGCGCAATTCGTGACATGGCTCGGCCAGGTCGCATCGGGCGATTTCGGCCGCTCGATCAGCCTGCGCCAGCAGGTCTTTGAACTGGTCGGCGCGCGGCTGCCGGCGACCTTGGAGCTCGCGGCGCTCGCTGTCGCGCTCGCGCTCATGATGGGCGTGGCGGTGGCCGTGGTCGGCAGTCTGCTGCGTGGCAGCCGCCTCGAATGGCTGCTCGACACCGCCAACGGCTTCTTCCTCGCCATTCCCGATTTCTTGTGGGCGCTGATCCTGCTGCTCGGCTTCGGCGTGCTGCTGCCGCTGTTGCCGATCTCCGGCCGGCTCGATCCGCAGCTCGCGGTCGCCTTCCGCACCCACTTCTATCTGATCGAAAGCCTGCTGACTTTGCGCTTCGACGTCGCCGCCGATCTCTTGCGCCACATGCTGCTGCCGTCGCTGGCCTTGGCGCTGCCGTTCGCGGCGCTGGTCGCGCGGCTGTTGAAGGCGCAACTCGCCGAGGCCGAGGATCAGGATTACGCCCAGATCGCGCACACGCGCGGCTTCTCGCGCACCACCATCCTGCAACGCGAGGTGTTTCCGAACGCGCTGATCCCGACCGTGGCGCTGTCCGGCGTGCAAGTCACCCTGTTGCTCGGCGGAACCGTGCTGGTCGAGCGCATCTTCTCCTATGAGGGCATCGGCAATATGGCGATCGACGCGGTCATCAACCGTGATTTCCCGCTGATCCAGGGGCTGATCCTGACCTTTGCGGTGCTGTTCATCGCCCTCAACCTCGCCGTCGATCTCCTGGTGGCGGTGCTCGATCCGAGGCTGCGTCATGGCTGATCTCATTCTCTCGGGACCGATCTCCGCGCCGGCCTCGCGCTGGCGCAGCGCGCTGGCGCGCGGCGGGGCACGGCTGTGGATCGGCGGCGTCCTTGTTGCCTTGCTGCTGTTGATCGCGTTGTTCGCGCCGGTGATCGCGCCGCATGATCCGGCCGAGCAGGATCTGATGTCGGCGCAACTGCCGCCCGCCTTCATGCGCGGCGGCGAGGCCGCGTTTCCGCTGGGCACCGACAGCCTCGGGCGCTGCGTCCTGTCGCGGCTGATGTATTCCGCGCGGACCGCCGTGTCGGTGGCCCTGATCGCCTCGCTGCTCGCCGCGATCATCGGCATCGCGCTCGGCCTCGTCGCTGGCGCCTTCGGCGGCGTCCCTGATCAGTCGGTCTCGCGGCTGATCGATGTGTGGATGGCCTTCCCGCCGGTGCTGCTGTCGATCGTGCTCGCGGCGGTGATCGGCGCCGGGCTTGTGTCGGTCATCGCCGCCATCGTCGTGGTCGATTGGACCCGCTTCGCCCGCATCATCAGAGCCGAGACTCAGGCCCAGCTGGCGCGCGACTATGCCGCGGCCGCGCGCGTGCTCGGTCTCACCCGCGCGCAGGCGCTGCGGCTGGAGATCCTGCCCAATCTGGTGCCGCTGATCGTCACCCTGCTGGCGGTCGAGATGGGAATCGCGATCCTGGTCGAGGTCATCCTGTCCTTTGTCGGCATCTCCGTCACCGGCGACACCGCGAGCTGGGGCGGCATGATTACCGAGGGGCGGCAGATCGTCTACCAGGCGCCGTGGATCATGGCGCTGCCGATTCTCGCCGTCATCATCAGCGTCATCGGCTTCAATCTGCTCGGCGACGGTCTGCGCGCCGCGCTCGATCCGGTGCAGCGCCGATGAGTGCCGTGCTCGAGATCGACAATCTCCATGTCGCGATCGGCGCCGCCAATGTGCTGCGCGGCGTCAGCCTGCGCGTCGAGGCCGGCGAGGTGCGCGGTTTGGTCGGCGAATCCGGCGCCGGCAAATCGATGGTCGGCCGCACCATCTTCGGGCTGTTGCCGGCCAAGGCTGCGATCCGCGCCGGCCAGGTGCAGTTCGAAGGCCGCGACCTCTTGGCGATGCCGGACAAGGAGCGGCGCGGTCTGCTCGGACGCCGCATCGCGCTGATCCCGCAGGATCCGATGACCTCGCTCAATCCGGTCCGGCGCATCGGTGCGCAGATGGTCGCGCTGCTGCAGCTGCATCTCGGCCTGTCGAAGCGCGCCGCTCTGGATCGCGCCGCCGATCTGCTCGCCGAGGTCGCAGTCCGCGATCCCGCGCGCGTGCTGCAACTCTATCCTCACGAACTCTCCGGCGGAATGCGTCAGCGTGTGCTGATCGCGATGGCATTTGCCTGCGACCCGGCACTGGTCATCGCCGACGAGCCGACCACCGCGCTCGATGTCACCGTGCAGCGCCAGGTGCTGCAGCTGGTCGAACGGATGCGTCAGCGCCATGGCGCCGCGATCCTGTTCGTCACGCACGATCTCGGCGTGGTCGCCAAGATCTGCCGCAGCATGACCGTGCTGCATGCCGGCCGCGTTCTCGAGGACGGCCCGACCGCGGACGTCCTGGTGAAGCCGCATCATGCCTACACCCGCGCGCTTCTGGCGGCGACGCCACGCGCCGATCGCCCGGCGGATGCGCTGAAGCCGGTGCCGCCGGCGCTGATCGAAAGCCTCTGGGCCGAGGCGCGCCGGCTCGATCAGCTGACCGCGACGAGGCCGGCATGAGCGACATCCTGCTCCGCACCGGCCAGCTCGGCTTCGCCTATCCGGCGCGATCGACATCGCCGTTCGGCAAGCCCGTGATGCGTGACGTCATCAAATCTGTCGATCTCGCGGTGCCGCGCGGCGCGGTGCTCGGTCTCGTGGGCGAATCCGGCTCTGGCAAGACCACGCTCGGGCGGCTTCTGGTGCGGCTGCTGGAGCCGACGTCGGGCGGCATCCAGTTCGACGGCACCGAGATCAGCCACTTGTCGGAAGCTGCGTTGCGCCCGCTGCGCGCGCGGATCCAGATGATCTTCCAGGATCCGCAATCGTCGCTCAATCCGCGCCTGCCGCTGGCGGTGACCTTGACGCGCCAGCTCGAGGTCTATGGCCGGCTGAAGGGCAGGCGTGATCGCCGCGACCGTGCCGCCGCGCTGCTCGATCTCGTCGGTCTGCCGACGGCGTTCGTCGACCGCTATCCGCACGAGCTCTCCGGTGGCCAGCGCCAGCGCGCCGGCATCGCGCGGGCTCTGGCGCTGCAGCCGGACTTCATCGTCGCCGATGAGATCGTCTCCGGCCTCGACGTCTCCACCCAGGCGCATATCCTGATGCTGTTGAAGGAGCTGCGCGCCAAGCTTGGTCTCACGGTCGTCTTCATCAGCCATGACCTGTCGGTGATTCGCGTGCTGTGCGACGAGGTCGCCATTCTTCGGGGCGGCGAGGTGGTGGAGCACGGTCCGGTCGGCCGCATCTTCTCCCATCCGCAACACGCCTATACGCGCCAGCTTCTTGCCGCCATTCCGCTCCCCGATGTCGAGCCGGGCTGGCTCGACGACCCCCCGTCCCGTCAGCAACCCCAGCAGCAGGGATCAGCCGCATGAGTGCTTCGATCAAGGACTCCGTCGTCGTCGTCACCGGTGCCACCGGCGCGATCGCCACGGCGCTCATCGCCGAACTTCTCGCCCGCGGCGCGGCCAAGATCTACGCCGCCGCGCGCGACGTCTCGGGACTTGCGGCCACCGGCAAGATCGTGCCGCTGAAGCTCGATGTCACCAGCGATGCCGACGCGGCGGCCGCCGCCTTACAGGCATCGGACGCAACGCTGCTGATCAACAATGCGGGCGTCAATCACAACACCGCCTTCATGCTCGCGCCCGATCTCGCCTTCGCCAAGGAGGAGATCGAGATCAACTATCTGGCGCCGCTGCGGCTGACCCGCGCCTTCGCGCCGGTCCTGATCAGGAACCATGGCGCGGTGCTCAACATCCTCACCATCCTGGCGCGGGTGAACCTGCCGCTGATGGGCTCCTATTGCGCCTCGAAGGCCGCGGCTCTGAGCCTCACGCAAGGCCTGCGTGGCGAGCTCACGCCAAAGGGCGTGCGCATCGTCGGTGCACTGCCCGGCGCGGTCGACACGCGCATGACGGCCGGCCTGCCGATTCCGAAGATGACCCCGGCCGATGCCGCAAAAGAGATTCTCGACGGCTACGAAGCCGGTGAGGAGGACATCTATGTCGGCGACATGGCCAAGGGTCTCGCTGCTGGCTTGGCGCAGGATCACAAGGCGGTGGAGAAGCAGCTGGCATCGGGGTGACGCGTGGAGCTCCACCGGTTCAGCTACGAAGTGAGGGGTTTGTCGCGGCACACGACGTTGCTCGTGAGTTTCTCCGTCATGCCCGGGCTTGTCCCTGGCATCCACGTCGCTCCCGGAACGCCGCGCGACATGGATGGCCGGGACAAGCCCGGCCATGACGACGTGGAGGCTCACGGGCACAACACTCCGGTCGTCACACGTGTTCGGCTGGATGATCTTTCCCCGCAATCAGGTCATCAGTTTGTCCCCTGGGAGTCCATCGATGAAGATCAGTCAACGCCTCAGCGCCACGATCGCCGCCCTCGCCCTTTCCACCACCGTCGCCTCCGCCGATTCCATCCCCGGCCTGCGCGGCCATGACCACACCGGCATCACGGTGCCCGATGTAAAGGCCGCGATTGCCTTCTTCACCGACGTGATCGGCTGCAAGCAGGCGATGTCGTTCGGGCCGTTCTCCGACGACAAGGGCACATTCATGCAGGATGTCGTCAACGTGCATCCGCGCGCGGTCATTCACGAGATCAGCATGGTTCGCTGCGGCTATGGCTCCAATATCGAGCTGTTCCAGTATGAGGCGCCGGATCAGGCGAAGACGCAGCCGAAGAACAGCGATCTTGGCGGCCACCACATCGCGCTCTATGTCGACGACATCGACAAGGCCGCCGCCTATCTGAAATCGAAGGGTGTGCGCACGATGCAGGGCCCCATTCCAATCACCGAGGGGCCCGCTGGCGGCCAGTCGATCCTGTACTTCCTCACTCCCTGGGATCTGCAGATGGAGTTGATCAGCTACCCAAAGGGCATGGCCTACGAGAAGGGCGCGACGACCTTGCTGTGGTCGACGACGGAGCCGCAGAAGTAGAGCGCGCTGTCCTCGTTCGGATCAGGCTCAGTCGTGCGCCGTCGCTCTTGGCCGCCGAGTGGCTCGCATAGGCGCGTGCCATGATTCTCCGATGCGCAATGGCGTGCGCATCGGAGGTCGGGCATGCGTCGACGGCGAGCATCGCGCGCCTGTGTAACGGCGATCAAGCGACGGCTCGGTTGGTCAAGGAGAGACGGGCTGGGACTGGCTTAGTTGAACGCCATCGGCGTTGCGTTGGCCATCCAACCATCAGTCCGCGCACGGGCGAGATGCTGATATGCTGGTGCGCGGGCCTGGCGGGTGAAGCTGCTGGCCGCGCCGTACATCGACGACGCCGCATCGGGATTCACGATCGTATAGCCTGCGATGGAGCGCGGGTGCTCGCGGGTGACGTGACCCCCGGAGTTGCCGTCATGCACAAGCCAGACATTGCCCGCGACCTGCTGCTGCAGGATCATGACGTGGCCGGGACGGACCGCAGCCATGCCAGGCGCGGGATAGGCCCGCGGAAAGCGACGCCAGTTCGAGGCGAGATTGAGCTCGGGAATGACGCGGCCGAACTTGTAGAGCGATGCTTCGCAGCCGCAGAAGGCGTGCGGGCATCCTGACGGACGGCCGCCGACCACGCGGCCCTCGCCTGCGATCGAGGCCATGGCATACATGGCCGAGTGGTGATGGCGGTGCGCAAAGTGATGAGAATGATGATGGTGGTGACGGGGGCGGGCCTGAGCCTGCGTCGAGAGCGCCAGCAATGCGGCGATGAGGATGACAACACGATACATTTGGAGGACTCCTGAACTGTGAAATCCCCCTGCCACGTGCCAATCAGCCGGCAATCATGTCCTCAAAGTGACGGAATCGCCGGTGAGCCATGCAAAACCGCGAGGGGGCTGCTCATCGAGGCAGGTTCCAATTCAACCCAAGTAGTTGACTCTTTCTCACGACTACCTGGGTACGGTGTGTTCTCTCAGCTCCACGGTCGGACGTGGAATTGTATCAGGACGAGGGCGCGTGACATCGCGGCCCGTTGGGCCGCCACGCTGAGACTTGTTAGTCAATCGCAGCGTGGCGCCGCGCAGTGGTTCTCCAGACCAGGGCGCATGGATCTGGGCGCTTGCCTCAGAGGAGATGAGTATGGCGAGATTTCGTGGCAGCTGCCTGTGCGGTGAGGTCGTGTTCGAGGTCGACGGCCCGTTCGACAAGTTTCTCAACTGTCATTGTTCACGATGCCGTAAGGCCAGCGGCACGGCGCATTCCTGTGAGGTCATCGTCAAGGCCGCGGCGCTGCGCTGGCTGCAGGGCGAAGCGCGGGTCGCACGTTTCGACCTGCCGCAGGCGCGTAGCTTCGCGACGGCCTTCTGCAGTCGCTGCGGCAGCCCGATGCCGCATCTGACGCGCAGCGGCCGGGAGGCCATTGTCCCGGCCGGCGGCTTCGATCAATCGCTCGGGGCCGCGCCGGATCGTCACGTGCATTGGGCGTCACGCGCCGATTGGTATGTTCATGGTGACGGGCTGGACATCGAGGACTGATGCGATCGGATATTGACGCGGTGGTCGTCGGGCGACTCAGCGAGCGCTTGCTCACCTGCGATGAGGGTGCCCGGCAAGCGCCGGCGGCCGCCCGACCAGCCGCATCCCGCCGCTGCACCCCCAGCGGGGCGGAGAGATGACCGCACTGCCGCTGCTTCGCCATTGACCGTCCCATTCATTGGCCTATCTCTTGAAGACCGCGAAAAGAAACCGGAACTGGATACCTCTGATGACCGCACATCCGCGCAATTTCGATGCCGCCATCGATCCCGTGAAGCTCGACCGTCTTGCCGAGGTTGCGGTGAAGGTCGGCCTGCAGCTGCAGCCGGGGCAGGATCTGCTGCTGACCGCGCCGTCGGTGGCGCTGCCGCTGGTCCGGAAGGTCGCGGAGCACGCCTACAAGGCCGGCGCGGGCATCGTGACCTCGTTCTTCTCCGATGAGGAGCTGACGCTGGCGCGCTACCGCTTCGGTCACGACAACAGCTTCGATCGTGCCGCTGACTGGCTCTATCAGGGCATGGCCAAGGCGTTCTCGGAGAACACCGCGCGGCTCGCGATCGTCGGCGACAATCCCATGCTGCTGTCTGGTCAGGATCCGGCCAAGGTCGCACGCGCCAGCAAGGCCAATTCCAAGGCCTACCAGCCGGCGCTGGAGAAGATCACCAATTTCGAGACCAACTGGAACATCATCGCCTATCCGAGCGCATCATGGGCCAGGCTGGTGTTCCCCGATGTACCGGAGGAGGTCGCCGTCGCCAAGCTCGCGGACGCGATCTTCGCCGCCTCGCGTGTCGATCGGGAAGATGCCGTGTCCGCCTGGGAGCGTCACAACGCGGTGCTGCGCGAGCGCACCGAATGGCTCAATGGCCAGCGCTTCAGCGCGCTGCACTACACCGGCCCCGGCATGGACCTGACGATCGGTCTCGCCGACGGCCATGAATGGGAGGGCGGCGCGTCGACCGCCAAGAACGGCATCGTCTGCAACGCCAACATCCCGACCGAGGAGGTGTTCACCACGCCGCATTGCCGCCGCGTCTCCGGCCACGTCGTCAGCTCGAAGCCGCTGTCCTACCAAGGCACGCTGATCGACAACATCCAGGTCAAGTTCGAGGAAGGCCGCATCGTCGAGGCCAAGGCGTCGAAGGGCGAAGAGGTTCTGAACAAGGTGCTGGACACCGACGAGGGCGCGCGCCGGCTCGGCGAGGTCGCGCTGGTGCCGCACTCGTCGCCGATCTCCAAGAGCGGCCTGCTGTTCTACAACACGCTGTTCGACGAGAACGCCGCCTCGCACATCGCGCTCGGCCAGTGCTACTCGAAATGCTTTGTCAACGGCACCTCGCTGTCGCCACAGCAGATCGCGGCCCAAGGCGGCAATCAGAGCCTGATCCACATCGACTGGATGATCGGCGCCGCCGAGACCGACATTGACGGCATCCATGCCGATGGCCGCCGCGTGCCGGTGTTCCGCAAGGGCGAGTGGGCTTGAGCCCGCATGGGCCGGAGCGATGTCCGCACCGGCCCAGATTGTCGACTGCTTCGAATGCCCCGCGGTGCCGCGGTCCGCGAGGCAGCGTTACTGCTTCGCGCTGCCGGTCGTGGCCTGCACGTTCACGGTGATGCGCTCGGACATCACCGGCTTGTTGTGCGGGATGTGGCTCCAATCGCCGAGCACGAGCTGCAGCGTGTGCTTGCCCGGCGTCAGATTGACCGAGGCTTCGGTCTGGCCCTTGCCAAAATGGACGTGCTCGGCGTCCACCGGGATCGCCTCGTTCAGCGCATCGCCTTCGAGCGCAGGCGCGTCGATGAGGAGGTGATGATGGCCGGTGTTCGGAGCCTCGGTGCCCGACGGAGCAACGCCCATGCCGGACAGGCCGAAGCGGATCAACACCGGCGAGGTGACCGTATCGCCATCCTTGAGGTTGATGAAATAGGCCTTGGCGTTGTCGGGTGCGGGCGTTTCGCCAGCCATGGCGAAGGTCACGGTCGACAGCAGGAGGGCGGTTGTGAGGCTCAGTCGGCGCATGTCGGCAAATCCTTGTCTCTGCGAAGGCGGCAAATCTCAAAAGGTGAAAGCATGCTGCAAGTTGCGTTACGCGACTATAACAAGCGCGTCCGCATCTTGCAGTGCGGATAAACACTAGATCAGGAGGTTTGGCGGGGCCGCGAACAAATTGCGGCGCTCGCGTGACGTTTATGGTGCTGGCGCGGTTGTGATGCGATGGTTTACGGTGCCTGCTGCCTTACATTTAGACACCGTCGAGGATGATCACGGTCGGCGTCGACGGCAAGAGCTCGCGCGACATCTTCAGGGTCCGCTCGGTGCGGCGGTCGATCTCGAATTGCTGGCCGATCTTGCGCATGAACTCGTCCAGCGGCGTGGCGAAACGGTGCATCGGCAGCACCACCGAGGCGCGCAGCCGCTTGGTGATCTCGGAGATGCCGTCGAGCGACATCGTATAGGTGCCGTCGATCGGCACCATCACGATGTCGAGCCGGCCGATCGCGGCGAAATGGGTCTCGTCGAGCTTGACGTGCAGGTGACCGAGATGGCCGATGCAGAGCCCGGCGACCTCGAAGATGAAGATCGAGTTGCCGTCCTTGATCATGTCGGCGCCGAGCGAGTCACTGAAATAGCGTCGGATGTCGGTGGTGATGTTGCGGATCAGCACGTCGCCGACCCGCTCGAAGATCTGCGCCGGCTTGCCGTCGTCGCCCCAGCCGCGCAGGACATGCGGGATGCGCGGATCGGGCGCCAGCGTGTAGTGCGTCGAGTGCGCCCGGTTCATCGTGATTACGTCGGGCAGCCGTCCGACCTGGTAGGCGCCGCTGTAGTCGGTCGCGATCCGGATGCCCTCGGGCGTGTCGATGAAATAGGTCGAATGGCCGGCATAGGTGATGGTCACCTCGTTGCCGGACGCGGCGGCCCGGCGCAGGCTCACCGGCATCGCGCGCGGCGCGTTGCCCGCCATCGCCAGGCACTCGCTGGCGCGAGGCCCCGATTGCGCCAGGCCGGGCGATGCGAACGAGACCAGGATGGCAAGCAGCGAGACCAGCGAGCGCAGCATGGCGGTTCCCCTTCAACAGCGCGTGGGAGTGTAGCGCCGAAACCGGATCAGACCTATCATCATCGCAGCGCTGGAATGGGCAAGGTGGTTCAGCACTCGCGGAGGACAGCATGACGGATCAAGGAGGATCAGCGCAGGCGCAGGACATGCAGCCGGTCCGCGCGGTTGATGCCGGGGTGCTCAGAATAGCCTATGTGGAGAGTGGCCCCGCCGATGGACCGGTGGCGATCCTGCTGCATGGCTATCCCTACGACATTCATTCCTATGTCGAGGTCGCGCCGCGTCTGGCGGCCCAGGGCTGCCGCGTCATCGTGCCCTATGTGCGGGGCTATGGGCCGACGCGCTTTCGTGATCCGTCGACGCCGCGCTCGGGCCAGCAGGCGGCGGTCGGCGCCGACCTGATCGCGCTGATGTATGCGCTGGCGATTCCGCGCGCGGTGTTCGCCGGCTATGATTGGGGCGGCCGCGCGGCCTGCGTCGCTGCGGCGCTGTGGCCGGAGCGTTGCCAGGGGCTCGTCTCGGTCAATGGCTACCTGATCCAGGACATTGCCCGGGCGCTGGAGCCGGCGCCTGCGCCGCGCGAATGCGCCTTCTGGTATCAATGGTACTTTCAGACCGAGCGCGGCCGCGCCGGGCTGGCCGCCCACCGCGCCGAGATCGCGCGGCTGTTGTGGCAGCAATGGTCGCCGAACTGGGGCTTCGACGATGCGACCTTCGCGCGCTCGGCCCGGGCTTTCGACAATCCCGATCATGTCGACGTGGTGATCCACAGCTACCGCCATCGTTACGGCCTCGCCGCCGGTGATCCGCGTTACCAGGAGCTGGAGCAGCGACTGGCGGCCCAGCCCGTCATCAATGTGCCGACAATCACGCTTGATGGTGACAGTGACGGCGTGATCCCGGCCACCGACGGCGCGGCGCATGCCGCGAAATTCAGCAATCGGATCGCGCATCGCGTGATCACGCGCGCCGGCCATAATCTGCCGCAGGAGGCGCCTGAGGCCTTTGCGGCGGCGGTGATGGAGCTGCTGCGCTGAGGATGTCAGGTTCGGGGCGGGCTGAGCTTCCAGGCGGCGAACAGCAGCGCTGCCGTCATCAGCCCGCAGATCACCGCGCCCTCCGGCAGCGCCAGCGTAAGCGCGGCCGTCGCGGCCCAGCCGATCGAGGAGAAGGCTTCCGCGAAGGTCGCGAGCCGCGACGAGGTCTGGCGGCGGCGAAACTGGCTGCGCCGTGCCTGGATGCGGAACCACAGCTGGATGGCGGTGGAGGAGACGGTCGCAATCAGCACGGCGGTCGCCGTGACCATCGCCTGTGCCGGTGCGATCCAGGCAAGTGCCAGAACGAGCGGTGCGAAGATCACGGCGATGGTGATCAGCACCACCTCGATCTTGGCGCGCATGGCTCGCCCCGCCGTCAGCGGTGCGGTCGCGACCAGTTCGGGCGCATCCTCGCCGGAGATGGTGAGCCAGGCCAGTCCGCCGGCGAGCTGGCCGGCGGCCATGACGATCACCGGCGTGATCAGAATCACGGCCTGCGAGCTGTCGGAATAGCTCCGCCACAGCAGCAGCGCCGGCGGCACGAGGTAGAGCAGCTGCATCAGCGTCTGTGAGATCAGCCAGGGATCACGCCGCAGCAGCATGAACTCCTTGCGCCGCAGCGCCTGTTGACGCGACCCGCCGCGGAAGGCCCTGACATGGGCGCCGGCGCGGCTGGAGACGCCCTGGGCCGCGGCGCTGATCGCGGTGTCGGCAAAACGCGGGGCAAACAGCAGCATCACGACGCCGAGCAGCAGCAGCCCGGTGGCGAGCAGGATCAGCAGCGCCTGGCCGTCGCCGAGCGCGGCGCGGGCCGGCAGCCAGATCAGGCTGTCCGGATCAGGCGCGATCGCGGCCGCGGCGTCCGAGGTCAGGACCGCGAATCGCGACAGCGTGCCGTAGGAGACGATGGCTGCGATCTGCAGCACGATGACGAAGCCGGCACCGATCACGGCGGCCAGGATCTGCGCGACCAGCCGGGTGCGGGCCGGGCCGATCAGGCGAAACAGGACGATCGTGATCGCGATCGCGATCGCAGCAGCAGTGAGGCCGACAGCCGCGACGACGACGAAGACCGCGAGCCAGCGCAGGCCGCCTTCAATGAGCAGAATATCGACGAACGGTGTGGCCAGCAGCAGCGCCATGCTGGTCACGGACAGCGCGATCGCGGCGATCCGGACCGAGAAGATCTCGGCAAGCCGTACCGGCGACGACATGATCAGGTCGAGATCCGCGCGGGCGTAGAACACCCGTGTCACCGATTCGATCGCCTGCGACAGCATCAGCGCCCAGGACAGCATGATGGTCGCGGTGATCACGATCAGTGCGGTCTTGTCGAGCGGTGGCCGCAGATCGGCGTAGCGGCCGACCACCACCCAGGCCGGCAGATGCATGATGGCGCCAAACAGCAGCAGGCCAATGATCGCGACGCGGGTGCGGCGGCGCCGCCCGGCCGTGATCATGCTGAGCCATTCTCGCCAGGCGAGCCTGAGCTCGTGACGGGCAAACCATGCGAGCGTCGCCGTCCGTGTCATGCCGCCGGCTCGACGTCGACCAGAGCGATGAACAGCTCCTCGAGGCTGGTGTCGGTCCGGCCGTTCTGTTGGCGCAGCTCGGCGAGCGTGCCCTCGGCCAACACACGTCCGGCCGCGATGACCCCGATGCGGTCGGCCATGCGCTCGGCGACTTCGAGAATATGCGTGGTCATGATCACCGTCCCGCCGCGGCGGACGCGCTCGGCCAGCAGCCCCTTGACGTGTCGCGCCGACACCGCGTCGAGGCCTGTGAGCGGCTCATCGAGAATGATCAGCCGGGGATCGTGGATCAGGGCGCCGGCCAGCGCCACCTTCTGGCGCATGCCCTTGGAAAAGCCCTCGCAGCGCTCGTGCAAATGGCCTTCCAGCCCGAGCGAGACCAGCAGCTCGCGGGCTGCCTCGCCGGACGCTGCGGGATCGATGCCCCACAGGCCGGCGACGAATTCGAGATATTCAAGTGGCGTGAGCTTGTCGTAGATCATCGGCTCGTCCGAGACCCACGCCATCATCTGCTTCGCGGCGATGGGTTCACGCAGTGCGTCAATGCCGAAGATCGCGATCTCGCCCGCATCGGGGCGCAGCAATCCGGCGACCATCCGCAAGGTCGTGGTCTTGCCGGCGCCGTTGGGGCCGACCAGCGCATAGAATTCACCGGCGCGCACGACGAGGTCGAGCCCGTCGACGGCCGGACGTTCGAAACGTTTCGCGAGTCCTCGCACGGCGAGGGCGGGGCTGTCTGAGGTCATGGCCGCTCGTTCGGTTTGCGTCTGCAACTTGGACGCAACTCGTTGCGGCCGGGTGAACGGCCGCGCGATTGCGAGATCGATGCGGGTTCCCGTGCCGGCCGGTGCGCCGTGTCCTGCGCAAGGGTGTTCGCTGGCCCGGGCAACCCGGACATGATGGCAGCATGGCCTGGAGTCAGGATCGCGGCAGGAGGCGCGCCGGTCCGCCTTAGCGGGAACCCAGGGCGCTCGGAACGGGCAGCGCCGCACCCGCCTCCGACCAGAAGGGGGAGGCCTGATATCGGCCGATACCGGTCTCGTCCATCACGAAGAGCGGGCGAATTTGCCGCGCATCACTATCGCGAACCATCGCCATCCGCTGATTGTCCAGCATCAGCCAGCGGCCATCCAGCCTGACGGCCGCAACGGCGTGATCCTCACCGCGGGCAAGATCGCGAACGATCACGATCCGCAGATCGCTCGCCGCGATACCGGCCAGCCGCAGCGCCACGAACTTGGCGATGGCATAGTCCTCGCAGTCGCCTGCGCGGCGGTCGAAGGTCGCGAGCGGCGCGCTCCAGACGTCCATTCTACCATACTGGGCGAAATCACTGGCGGGCCGGATGGCAAGATTGATCGCGCGGTTGATCTCGCCGAGCCGGGCGCGGCCGTCTTTCGCGCGGCCCTGGTCGACAATGGCGAGCAGGCGCAGAGCCGCGTCCGAGACGCAGCGTTCGCGATCGCCATCGCACAGCGCGAGCTGGACGCGCTCGTCGGCGAGTTGACGGGCAAGCGTCTGCCATTTGGCCTTCACGGCGCCGGCTTCCAGGTCCAGGCGCGGCAGGCCGAACGGTTCTCCGGTGTCTTCAAGGATGATCGTCAATCCCAGCGGCTGCCCAATCGGTCCCGCAACAACCGGGCCGCCAGCGCACAGGCTGGCGGTCAGCACCGCGATCGATGCGCGGATCAGTGCGCGAATGTTCATCTGACGCCCCGTGCCGGATCTCTCCTGTCCGACGTCGCGCATTGCGGACCCGGATGTTGTTGGGGACCAACATGGGGCTTGGGTATTGTGGTCCGCTTAATTCCCGGGAGCCGCTGAAGAATTGGCCGAATTAAGCTGAACGTTGTGTTGCCTCGCTGCGACAAATCCTATTGAAAGCGCCGGATTAACCGTTCAGTTGATCGCAAGCGGTGCGGCAATTCACTTTTAGGTTGCGCATGTGCGGGCGCGAGCAGGTACGACGAATTCCATACAATCTGTAGATATCTGTTGGCTCGATCACAGTCGGCCACTTGAAACTGGCTGATAACGGATTGCGCAGGTGGCGGCAGTGGTCGCCCCCAGCAAAGCGATGCGAGCGAATACTAAATTTTACTTCGAAGGGCGGAATCTTGGTGATTCAATACTTCCGAATATGTGGCGACATCGCGTGTCGGAAGGCCGAATATTGGCAATTTTCAAGCAAACCGTTGACGGAGGCCATTGTTCTGGCCCTGCAGCACAAGCTGAAGATGGTTCCGCCCGAGACTCGCCAGTGATATGCACGCATTGAACGCACATTGTTATGTAATAATTAACCATACGTCGGTGGTCCCGTGAATTACGCTGGTAAATCTGGCGCCGCGCATTTCTCCGACAGCCTCGGTGCGACCGCGCATGATCATGTGCGGTTCGATGCTCCGCCGGCTCACGCGCCCGCGGGAGCCGTCGTCGTTCCGGACGCGCATTTTCTGTTCAATGCCGATTTCAAGCGATCCGGTGTTGACCTGATCCTGTCGGTCGACGGCCGCGACGTGGTCCTGCCCGACTATTTCAAGGGCGAGAAGCGGGCCGCGCTCGCGTCGCCCGACGGCGCGCATCTGACCGGTGACGTCGTCAGTGCACTCTCAGGAGCCGTTCAGGTCAGTCAGGCCGGGGCTTCCGCGCCGGCCGGCAAGGTGATCGGTCATGTCACCAAGCTGCAGGGGACTGCGACCGCGATCCGTAACGGCGTCTCGATCATCCTGCACCAGGGCGACAACGTCGAGAAGGGTGACGTCGTCCAATCCGGCTCGGATTCCACGCTGGGCATCACCTTCATTGACGGCACGGTCTTCGGCCTGTCCTCGAATGCGCGGATGGTGCTGAATGAAATGGTGTACGATCCCAACGGATCGAACAACTCGTCGTTGATCAGCCTGGTCGCCGGGACCATCTCCTTCGTTGCCGGCGAGACCGCCAAGCACGGCGACATGAAGGTCGATACGCCCGTGGCCACCATGGGCATTCGCGGCACCGCCGTGCTGGTGGAGATCGACTTCACGGTGCCGGGGCAGGGCACTCTGCCCGACGCCAAATTCCAGGTGCTGGTCGAGCCCGATGGCCGCACCGGCTCCTACGTCCTGTTCGACAAGACGACGCTGCAGCCGATCGCCGTGGTCAACCAGGCCGGGCAGCAGATCCAGATCAGCAACGGCGTGGTGAACCAGAGCGCCGTTCCCCTGACGCCAGATCTCCAGAAGCTGATCAACGACGTCTTCACGCTGAAATTCACCGACAACACCAACCCGAAGACAACGACCCATTTCACCGATGTCGGCGTGCTTGAAGCGCTGACGCCATTGACCCTGGCCAATGGCACCAGCGCGGTACCGAAGATCCTCGTCACCGACAATACCAGTTCGACACCCACGACCATCACAACGTCAGCGCCGCCCTTTCGCATTCCGGGTCAACTGGAGGTCAGGGTTCTCGACGTCACAGGTGGTGTCACCACGGCATTCGGCGTGAACGAGCGGGTCGGCCAGACCGGGAACAGCACCGATCTCGACACCGTTCTCAGCCGGGTCAATTTCGCCGATATCAACGTGTTCGATCGGCCGACAGTTTCGGTGAGCTTCAGCGCCTTTAGCTACAAGAGCGCGCAGCAGGCCGACGTCACCGGGGCTCTGAATCAATTGCAGTTGCAGGATGTCCTGGCCACTGCCGTGAAGGTCTCGGTCACGCCGGACCCGAACAACAACAATAACGGCTCTGCGACGCTGACCTACAGCGTTCCCGACAACGCCTTCGATTTCCTGGCCGCGGGCGAGACGCTGACGCTGACCTACATCGTGCGTGTCGACGTCAATTACCCCGGCGCCAATGAGTTCAAGGAGGTGCCGATTACGATCACGGTGACCGGCACCAACGACGGGCCCGTCATCACGACCAGCGCTCAGACCATCAAGCTCACGGGCAGCAACGCGCCGAGTGGCGCGCTCACCTCCATCGATCCGACGTCCGGCAGCGTCACCTTCAAGGATGTCGATCTCACCGACACCCACACCGTGTCGGCCAAGCTGACGAGCGCAGAGCTGCCAAACGGCGGCACCATCCCGCCGGCGCTGCTCGCGCTGTTTGAGCAGTCCCTCACGGCCTCCCTGGCCTCGGACAGCACGGGCAGCGGCACGGGGAAGATCAACTGGAGCTTGGGCAGCCTGCCCGCCGCCGCCGCCGATCTCGTCCCGGCGGGGCGGAGCCTGACGCTGACCTACACGGTGAGCGTTACGGATTCTCACGGCGCGATCGCCACGCAGACGATCACGGTGACGATCGCCGGAACGGGGGACCCGAGTCTGGTCTGGATCGCTACGACCCAGGGGCAGTCCGGAGAGAGCAGCGGCGCGCAGGTTCTGTTGTGGAGCGATGGTGCGAATTGGCGCGGCGGCGTTGCGCCGACCGCTTCGGACGATGTCCGCATCGTCACCGACCAGACCCACGGCCTGACCCCGGCGTTCCCCGTCACCATCGACAGGGCCGCTTTCGCCAAGACTGTCAGCCTCGATGATCTCGGCGGCGGCGCCGTTCCTGAGCTCGACAATGCCAGCAGCTTGACCATCGGCGGTACGCTGACGGCCAAGTCCGACGCGCGCATCTTCAATTACGCTCAGGCCACGATCAACGTCGGGGGAGCGGTTCAGCTTCTGGACCACGCTGAATTGCACAATGCCGGCACGGTGCTGCTGGCCGGCGGCGGCGTATTCGGTGCCAGCGCCGGCATCAGCAATACGGGAACGATCGAGCTGTCCGGCGGTACGCTCTCGGTGCTGGGCGAGATCGCAAATGCTTCTGATAGCAGCTCCGGCCTCCTGCAGGTTGATCTGGCGGCAACCTTGACCGTTCAGGGCGGCAGGATCGACGGCGGCACCATCCTGATCCAGGGCGTGCCGGACATTCAGGTCGTCGGAACGCATGAGGGCACTGACAAGCCCGAACAGAAGGCCGACGGACTGCTCGTCCTGACGGGCGGGGCGGTGATCAGCAATGGTGAGCTAGCCAATTTCGGTACTCTCGACGCATCCGGGGGCGGCAACGTCGTCTCCGACGAGCGCGTCACGAATGTCGGCCTGATCGAGGTCAAGGCCGGCGGCGAGCTGACGCTCGATCTCGACACCCGCGTCGACAATGCGTCGGGAGTCATCAAGATCGAGGATACGGCCCGGCTGGCTTTGTCGGGAGCGCTCATCACCGGTGGTACGGTCACCAATCACGGCACCGTGGCGGTGGTCGGGGACAGCAGCATCGATGGCGGCGCGGTGAATGGCGGCGCAATCCTGGTCGGCGATACCGGCGGCGGCAACGTCCAGCTTCTGGCCGTCGCCGCGGCCGAGGCGCCCGTAAGCCTGACCCTGAAGGGCGGTACTGTCGTGACCGGTGCCAGCCTGGCGATCGATGCTGGCGCCATGCTGGAGGTTGCCTCGGCGGCCGGCGCGACGCTGAACGGCGTCGCAGCGCTCAACTCCGGAACGGTTCAGGTCGACCAGAATTCATTGCTGGTGCTCGAGAACAGCACGATCAGCGGTGGCGGCCTCGTCAATCGCGGCACGGTGCATGTCGAGACCCAGGCCGCAACGGCGTTCGATCACGTCGCGATCGACAATGCGGGCGGTGCAATCATCATTGATGATGATGGCGCTGCGGCGGTGCCATCGACCCTGGTGCTGGGTGGCGGCACGACGATGGCCGGCGGAACACTGAGCATCGGCATCGTCGGAACGCTGGAGGTGTCCGGGCGCGACGTGACCCTGTCGGGCATGCATGTCGATAATGCCGGCGTCTTCACGGTGGATCTCGGGGCGATCCTTGGCCTTGCCGGCACCACTGTGAGCGGCGACGGCACGCTGCATGTTTACGGAACGATCACCGCGAGCGGCCTCAGCAGCGTCGGTGGCAGCATCATCAATGACGGCAAGATCGAGATCGTCGGCGGGACGTTCGATGTCGCCGGCTCGATCTCCGGCGCAGGGACGATCGTCATCGATCCCGGTGCCATCCTGCACCTTGGCGGCGGCAACGCGCAGACGATCGATTTCAGCGGCCTGGGCAGCAGCGAGCTCGTCGTCGACGGCGCCAGCTTCTCCGCCAAGATCAGTGGTCTCGACGTCTCCGACAAGATCGACCTGTCGGCGATTGCTTGGAATGCCACGACGAAAGCATCCTACGACGCGAAGACTGGCGTCCTGACGGTCAGCGACGGTGATGGTGACAGCATCAGCCTGACCTTGAGTGGCGCCGACTATTCGGGGGCTCACTTCGTCGGCAGCGATGACGGCCATGGCGGAACGCTGATCACGCTGGCCGCCGAAGATTCGGCGCCGGTCATCAGCAATCCCGCCCAATCCCGCGCGATCGCGGAAACGACCGGACAGACCGGATCGCTCGATTCGCACAGCATTGGCGGCACGATTCATTTCAGCGATCGCGACCTGAGCGATCGTCCGACCGCTGCAATTCTGCCTCATTCTCAAAGCGTCAGCTGGATCGCGGCGGATCACCACACCGATCTCTCCAGCCAGTTGACGTCGGGCCAGATCGCCGCGCTGGAGCAGGCGCTGCAGCTGAGCCAGAGCGGCAACACCAACAATGGCACCGTCGCCTGGACCTATTCCGTCGCCGATGGAACGCTCGATTTCCTTGGCGAAGGTGAGAGCGTGACCGTCACCTCCACGGTGACAGTCGATGATCATCACGGCGGCACCGCCCCTGCGACGATCGTGGTGACCATCACAGGCAGCAATGACCGGCCCGTGGTGACAAGCGACGTGCAGACCGCTGAGCTCGCCGAGCGGGCGAACACGTCCGGCTCCGATTTGCCCGACAGCGCGAGCGGCGTCATCACCTTTACTGATGCCGACGCCACCGATGCGCATATCGTCAAGGTGACCGGCGTCGTCGCGACCGGCGATGATGGCAGCCTGCCGTCCGACAACTCGGTGCTCAAGAGCTGGCTCTCGCTCGGCGCATTGACCGATTCCGGCAAGGGCGCTGTCGGGTCGCAGGCGTGGACCTTCTCCGCCCCTGACAAGATGTTCGATTATCTCCGTGCCGACCAGAAGGTGACGCTGACCTATACGGTCGAGATCGACGATGGTCATGGCGGCATTCGCGATGTGCCGGTCACCGTCACCGTGCACGGCGCAGACGACGCACCCGTCATCGTCGGCGAAACGAACCCGGCCACTCAGATCGTCGTCCTGGCGGAGCAGGCGACCGTGCTTCCGGCCGGCACCACGGTCAACGCCGAGGGCATGGCGACGGAGACGTTCGATGGCATCACCGCCGGTTCAGCCTCGGACAATGGCGCTGGTTACGGCAGCTTCTACAGCGAAGCGCTGCACGCCACCTTCACGGCGGAAGGGCGGGCCGGTGTCGTTCACGGCTCCTCGTCGGTCTCCACGGCGCCCTATGTCGGCGGTGGCCAGGACCAGACCAACTATCTGAGCATCGGCAATCACGGTCAGCAGACCATCACCTTCGACAGCGTGAAGAACAGCTTCGGGCTGTATTGGGGCTCGGTCGACGGGTACAACACCATCTCGTTCTACGATGGTGACAAGCTGGTCGCATCCTATACCGGCAGCGATGTCGCGCCGCTGCTCGCGGATGGCGGACGGGGCTCCTTCGCTTCGAACGGCTATGTCGAGTTCCTGGGACTCGCGCCGTTCAACAAGGTCGTGCTCGAGAGCAGCGTCGACGCGTTCGAGATCGACAATGTGTCTGCAGGCTATATCGCCGACCAGCCGGTGAAGCTGGCGAGCGGCATGTCGGGCACCCTCACCGTGATCGACAGGGATGTCGGCGACACCCTGACCGCATCGGTACTCGGCAGCGCTGTCGTCAAATACAACGGTTCATCGACCCTGCCGGCCAATGCGCATGCCGAGGCGTTGGCCGCCGCCGGCGCCGTCACGTTCGATAGCGCGACCTCCAATGGTGGCTCGCAGGTGTTGCACTGGACCTATCATCCGGGTGACGTCGACCTGGATTTCCTCCAGCCCGGCGACACGCTGACCGTGACCTATCAGGCCGCTGTCAGCGATGGTCACGGCACCTCCGGCATTCAGCCACTAACCGTGACGCTGGTCGGCAACGGCGCGGCGACGGTGACCGGGACCAGCCAGGACGACAATTTCGTCAATGTCGGTGGCGGCGCGACCATTTTCGGCCAGGGCGGCAACGACACGTTCGTCTTCAATCCGCATTTCGGCAGCGCCACGATCGCCGATTTCGACGTCAACAGGGACACGATCGAGATCGACCATTCGCTGTTCGCCAATGTGGCGGCGATCCTGGAGAGCGCCAAGACGGTGAATGGTGACACGGTGATCACCGATGCGGCGCATGACACGATCACGCTCAAGGGTGTCACGGTCGCGCAGCTGCAGAACCATCAGAACGATTTCCACATCGTCTAGAGCATGATCCGGACAAGTGGAAACCGGCTTTCCGCGAGACATCATGCGCAGACGAAGTGCCATGGCGGGGGCAGCGGTCCTTGGCACGCCATGATCGCCCTTGACAAAGGTGGATGCCGGCGCAGACCTCGTGACGCTCGGCCTGTCGAAGCCAAGCGCGCAATGGCGGTCCTGTCATGAAGCGATTGAAGGCCGTGCCAAGATGGTTCGCGCGCCGGTTCGGCTATGCGCGCGCGATCTGCCTGCTGCTGCTGCTGGGCTTTGCGGGTCTGCGCGTCGCCGATCCGGCCCTGGTGCAGGAATTGCGCGTCCGGACCTTCGACAACTTCCAGGTCCTGAGCCCACGGGTGAAGACGGTGCGGCCGGTGACCATCGTCGATATCGACGAAAAGAGCCTTGCTGATCCCAAGCTCGGTCAGTGGCCCTGGCCGCGCACGCGCATCGCGGAGATCATCGACAGGCTGACGCGACTCGGTGCGGTCGTCATCGCCTTCGACGTGGTGTTTGCCGAGCCGGACCGGCTCAATCCCGCGCTCGCGGCCGAGACCTTTCCCAATCTTGACGAGGCAACGCGCGACAAGCTCAGGACCCTGCCTTCCAATGACCAGGTGCTCGCCGAAGCGTTGCAACGATCGCGCGTCGTGCTCGGCGAATCCGGTGGTCCTGAGGCCCGCGCAGATCTCGACAGGACATTGCCCAAGACGGGCATCGCGACCCGCGGCCAGGATGCAGAGCGGTTCATGTGGAACTTCCCGGGGCTGTTGCGCAACGTCTCCGTGATCGAGCACGCGGCCGCCGGGCGCGGCCTGTTCACCATCAAGCCGGAGCGCGACGGCATCATCCGCCGGGTCCCGATGATCATGCTGGCCCAGGGGGACATCATGCCGTCGCTGAGCTTCGAGATGCTGCGGGTCGCGACCGGCTCGGACACGATCCTCATCGAGACGGACAAGAGCGGCATCATCAGGCTCCGGCTCGGGCGCGTGCAGATTCCGACCGACACGCACGGGCAGCTCTGGTTGCATTATGCCGAGCGTGATCCATCGATCTACGTGTCCGCCATCGACGTACTGGACGGCCGGGTGCCACCGGAGAGGATCGCCGGCAAGCTGGTGCTGATCGGACCCTCGGCGGCCGGCCTGAATGACATCAAGACGACGCCGATCTCGCCGGCGATGCCGGGGGTCGAGGTGCACGCCCAGGTCCTGGAGAGCGCGCTGACGGGCGCGATCTTGACGCAGCCTTATTGGGGGCTGCCGGCGGAGTTTTTCGGCGCGCTGGTGCTCGGCCTGCTCGTCATCGTGTTCGCCCCGCAACTCGGCGCCGTCACGTTGGTGGTGGTCGGCGCCGTGTTTGCGACCGCGCTGATGGGCCTGTCCTGGTACTTCTACACCCAGCACCGGCTATTGATCGATTTCACCTACCCGATGCTGTCGACCACGGCCATCTATCTGACGCTGATCTTCGCGAGCTTCGTGCGCGAGCAGAGCCAGCGCCGGCAGATCCGTTCCGCCTTCGGCCAGTATCTCTCGCCGGCGCTCGTCGAGCAGCTCGCGCACTCGCCGGAGAAGCTGGTGCTCGGCGGCGAGGAGCGTGAGATGACGATCATGTTTTCCGACGTGCGCGGCTTCACCACGATTTCCGAAAGCTACAAGCACGATCCGCAGGGCCTCACGCGGCTGATGAACCGCTTCCTGACGCCGCTGACCAATGCGATTCTGGCGCGCAAAGGCACGATCGACAAATATATGGGCGACGCCATCATGGCGTTCTGGAACGCCCCGCTCGATGATGCGCGGCATCAATTGAATGCCTGCGAAGCCGCGCTGGATATGCTCGCGCGCGTCGACGAGCTCAACCAGGCGCGCGAGCAGGAGGCCAAGGACGGCGGTCACGTCTATATTCCGATCAATATCGGCATCGGTCTCAACACCGGCGTCTGCGTGGTCGGCAATCTCGGCTCGGATCAGCGCTTCGATTATTCGGTGCTGGGCGACAGCGTGAATCTCGCTTCCCGACTCGAGGGGCAGTCCAAGGAATACGGCTTCCCGATCATCGTCGGCTCGAAGACCGCGCTCGCCGTCAAGGACAGGCTGGCGATTCTCGAGCTCGACTTCGTCATGGTCAAGGGCAAGACCGAGCCTGAGGTGATCTATGCCATTACCGGGCGTGAAGACGTGATGCATTCCGAGCGCTTTCAGCGCCTGCGCAATCTCACCATCGAGATGCTGGCGGCCTATCGCAGCCGCGATTGGGACGAAGCGCTGACCGCGATCGGACGCGGACGCCGGAGCGACGAGGCGCACGAGCTCTCGAAGCTCTACGATCTCTACGAAGCGCGTATCCGCAATTATCAAAAAAGCCCACCGCCTGACGACTGGAACGGCGCCTACGCACTGATGACGAAGTAGTCGCGCTCCGTGGCGCAAGGGTCTCGCGGCCGCCATTGCGAGGAGCGAAGCGACGACGCAATCCATGGCCGGTGGCCCGGCCCAGGATGGCTTCGCCGCGCTCGCAATGACGACCGCGCGCGACGCTGCCGCAGCTACTCCGCCCCGATCGTCGTCAGGTCCTGGAACCAGTGCTGGGCCTGCACGAACTTCTTCACCTTCGGCGACAGCGCGTGCGGGTTGGTGTCGTGCACGACCCAGACCAGAACGGCATCGTCGACGACGGCCGCATGGGCCTGGGCGATCAGTTCGTCCTGCTTGGCCGGATCGAAGGTCTGCTTGGCCTCGGCGATCAGCGCATCGACCTTCGGGTTCTTGTAGCCGCCCCAGTTGACGCCTGTGGGCGCGATCTGGTCTGACGCGAAGAAGCGCACGATGGCATAGAGCGGATCCGACGTGACATAGGCGATGTTGTTGGCGGTGATGCCGGCATTCATCTCGTCGGCCGCGCCCTTACGCCAATGCGTATACAGAGTCTCGAGCTCGACCACCTTGAAGTCGATGTCGATGCCGATCTCCTTGAAGCTCTGCTGCAGGAACTCGTTCATCGGCAGCGACAGCATCTGTCCAGTGCCGCCTTGCGCGATGATGAAGGTCGTCTTCAGCGGCTTGGCTGGTGAGTAGCCGGCCTCCTCGACCAGCTTCTTGGCCGCGGCGAGATCATATTTCAGCTCGAAGCTCGGCTTGCCGAACCACGGGCTCGACGGATCGACCTGGCCTTTGGCCGGCTTGGCGAGGCCGTTCATCAGCCCCACGACCTCGTCGCGATTGATCGCGAGGTTGAGCGCCTTGCGCAGGCGGATGTCGGTCCAGGGCGAGCCCGGCAGCACGCTGAGATGGTAGTTCCAGACATGCGGCGTGACGTTGTCGACGAGCTTCATGCCGGCGGCCTTGAGCTGCGGCACAGCGTCCGGCGCCGGCGTCTCGATCAGGTCGACCTGGCCGGCGAGCAGCGCGTTGGTGCGCGTCAGCGCCTCCGGCATCGGCACCAGCACCAGCTTGTCGGTCTTGGGCAGCCGGTCCTTGTTCCAATATTCGGAATTCTTGCTGAGCTCCGCGAGCTCGCGCGGCACCAGTTTGGTCAGCTTGAACGGACCGGTGCCGGAGGGCTGGCTGGCGAACTTGTCCCAGTCCTTGCCGAGCTTCTCATATTGCGCCGGGCTCGAAATCAGGAACCACAGCATTTGATAGGGGAAGAACGAATCGACGGTCTTGGTGGTGATCTCGACGGTGGAGTCGTCGATCTTGGCGTAGCTCGCGACCGACGGAAGGCGGGTCTTTACCTGCGCGCTCTGCCGCTTGTCGAACTGCGGTGCCTTATCGTTGAGCACCTTGTCCAGATTCCAGATCACCGCGTCGGCATTGAAGTCGCTGCCGTCGTGGAACTTGACGCCCTTGCGCAGGGTGAAGCGCCACTTGGTCTTGTCGGCGTCATCGACCTTCCACTCGGTGGCGAGGCCAGGGATCAGCTTGCCGGGCTTGTCGGCGACGCTCATGTCCCAGGCGACCAGCGGATCGTAGATCGTATAGCCGGTAAACTGATAGGCCCCGGCGCCGCGATCCGGCTGTCCCGTGGTCAGCGGGATGTCGGCCATCGAGATGCCGTAGCGCAGGATGGTCTCGGCACGCGCAGCGACGGCGGACAGGCCGAGCGCGAGCGCGGTGGCGAGCAGGGAAAGTCGGACACGCATGCAGGGGAGCTCCGTTGCGATGTCGGCTCCGCGGCAGCGAAACCGGATCAAATTCGCAAGCGGACCTGCAATCCGGGTGCCACGGCCCGCGCGGGGATCGTTTGAACACAAACGGTTGTGACCACGCGTCGCAGGGGCACTGTGCGCCGGGTCGCTGGCACAGCCGTTGCATACATTTGCTTAGAAATTAGCCACTGATCGGAGATGTGATCGTGCTGTCGAGCGTTACGAATTCGTTGACCATGCGAGCGGCTGTTGTGGCCGCGATGATGACGACGGTCTCGGCCTTCGCGCTGCCGGCGACGGCCGGTGCGGACTCCGTGCTGCGCATCGGCATGACCGCGGCCGACATTCCGCGCACGCTCGGCCAGCCCGACCAGGGCTTCGAGGGCAACCGCTTCACCGGCCTCACGATGTACGACGCGCTGACGATGTGGGACCTGTCGTCGGCGGACAAGCCGAGCGTCGTCATTCCCGGCCTCGCCACCGAGTGGAAGGTCGATGACGCCGACAAGACCAAATGGACGTTCAAGCTGCGCCCCGGCGTCACCTTCCATGATGGTGCGCCGTTCAATGCCGATGCCGTGGTGTGGAACGTCGAGAAGGTGTTGAAGCAGGACGCGCCGCAGTTCGATGCGAGTCAGGTCGGCGTCACCGCCTCGCGCATGCCGACGCTGGTGTCGGCGCGCAAGATCGACGATCTCACCGTGGAGCTGACGACGAAGGAGCCTGACAGCTTCCTGCCGATCAATCTCACCAATCTGTTCATGGCGAGCCCGGCCAAGTGGCAGAAGCTCTATGAGGCCGCGAGCGGCGCCGACGACAAGGCGAAGTCACAGGCCGCCTGGGCCGCGTTCGCCAAGGACGCCTCGGGCACCGGCCCGTGGAAGATCAGCAAGTTCACGCCGCGCGAGCGGCTGGAGCTCGTGAAGAACGAGGCCTATTGGGACAAGGCGCGCGTGCCCAAGGCCGACAAGATGATCCTGCTGCCGATGCCGGAAGCGAATGCACGCACGGCGGCGCTGCTGTCCGGACAGGTCGACTGGGTCGAGGCGCCGGCGCCGGATGCGCTGCCGGAGATCAAGCAGCGTGGCTTCAAGCTCTACGCCAATGAGCAGCCGCATGTCTGGCCATGGCAGTTCTCGCGCGTCGAGGGCTCGCCCTGGAACGACATCCGCGTTCGCAAGGCCGCCAATCTCTGCGTCGATCGCGAGGGCCTGCGCGATGGCCTGCTCGCCGGCCTGATGGTGCCCGCGAGCGGCACTTTCGAGAAAGGACATCCCTGGCGCGGCAACGTCACCTTCGAGATCAAATACGACAAGGCGGCCGCGCAGAAGCTGATGCAGGAGGCCGGCTTCGGACCCGGCAAGAAGCTCGAGGTCAAGATCCAGACCTCGGCGTCGGGCTCGGGCCAGATGCAGCCGCTGCCGATGAACGAATATCTGCAGCAGGCGCTGGCGGAGTGCTATTTCGACGTCAAGCTCGATGTCATCGAGTGGAACACGCTGTTCACCAATTGGCGCCGCGGCGCCAAGGATCCGTCGGCGAACGGCGCCAACGCCACCAATGTGACCTATGCGGCGATGGATCCGTTCTTCGCGCTGGTGCGCTTCCTGCAGTCGTCGATGGCGCCGCCGGTCTCCAACAATTGGGGCTTCATCAACAATCCCAAGTTCGACGAGCTGGTGAAAAAGGCGCGCCAGACCTTCGATCCCACCGAGCGCGACAAGGCGCTGGCCGAGCTGCACGCGGCCTCGGTCGACGACGCCGCGTTCCTTTACGTCGCCCACGATGTCGGCCCGCGCGCGATGAGCCCGAAGGTCAAGGGCGTGGTGCAGCCGAAGAGCTGGTTCATCGACTTCTCGCCGATTTCGGTGGAGCCGTAAGCGACGATCTCCCAGTATTTGTCATGGCCGGGCTCGACCCGGCCATCCACGTTTCGATCCGAGGAGAGAAAGACGTGGATGCCCGGGTCAGGCCCGGGCATGACGGTCGATAGACGTTTAGCAGGTGACTCGTGCTCTCTTATGCTGCCAGGCGGATGGTCTATGCGATCCCGATCATCATCGGCGTCGCGCTTGTCTGCTTCATGCTCGTTCACATCACGCCTGGCGATCCCCTGGTCGCGGTGCTGCCGGCCGATGCGTCGCAGGAGTTGGCGCAGCAGCTGCGTGTGGCCTATGGCTTCGACAAGCCGCTGCCGGTGCAGTTCGGCCTGTGGCTGTGGCGTGCCGTCAATGGCGATCTCGGCAGCTCGATCGCGACGGGCCGTCCCGTGCTGGCCGAGGTGCTGCGCGCGGTCTCGAACACCGTGACGCTGGCGATCGCGGCCGCCATCATCGGTTTCTCGCTCGGCCTGTTCTTCGGCCTCATCGCCGGCTATTTCCGCGATAGCTGGATCGACAAGGTCGCGACCTCGATCGCGATCGCCGGCGTGTCGCTGCCGCATTACTGGCTCGGCATGGTCCTGGTCATTATCTTCTCGGTCGAGCTGAACTGGCTGCCCGCGGTCGGCGCCGGCCCGTCCGGCTCGGGCGCGTGGTCGTGGGACTGGGCGCATCTCCGCTTCCTGATTCTGCCGGCGATCACTACCTCGGTGATCCCGATGGGCATCATCACCCGCACCGTGCGCGCGCTGACCGGCGACATTCTCAGCCAGGACTTCGTCGAGGCACTACGTGCGAAGGGCCTGCGTGAAACCCAGGTGTTCCGCCACGTGCTGAAGAATGCGGCGCCGACCGCGCTCGCGGTGATGGGCCTGCAGCTCGGCTACATGCTCGGCGGCTCGATCCTGATCGAGACCGTGTTCTCCTGGCCCGGCTCGGGCCTGTTGTTGAACTCGGCGATCTTCCAGCGCGACCTGCCGCTCTTGCAGGGCACGATCCTGGTGCTGGCGATGTTCTTCGTCATCCTCAACCTCGTGGTCGACATCGCGCAGGCCGCGATCGATCCGCGCATCAAGCGGGGCTCGTGATGAGCGTCAGTTCGAACGCGATGAACGACGCCGCGCTGCAGGCCGCGCCCATGTCCAACGCGCGCGGCTATTGGGCGACCGTCGGCCGCCGCATTGTCCGGGACAAGGTCAGCATGGTCTGTGTCGCCATCCTGCTGCTGATCCTTCTTTCCGCGCTGCTCGCGCCCTATCTGCATCTCGCCGATCCCTATCAGGGCTCGATGATCCGCCGGCTGCGCCATATCGGCACGCCGAACTATCCGCTCGGCACCGACGAGCTCGGACGCGACATGCTGGCGCGGCTGATCTATGGCGGACGGCTGTCGCTGCTGATCGGCATCTCGCCGGTCATTCTTGCCTTCGGCCTCGGCACCATGCTCGGCCTCGTCGCCGGCTATGTCGGCGGCTGGGTGAACACTGCGATCATGCGCACCATCGACGTGTTCTACGCCTTCCCGTCGGTGCTGCTGGCGATCGCGATCTCAGGCGCGCTCGGCGCCGGCATCACCAACTCCATCGTTTCGCTGACCATCGTGTTCGTGCCGCAGATCACCCGGGTCGCCGAGAGCGTCACGACCGGCGTGCGCAACCGCGACTTTGTCGAGGCCGCGCGCGCCTCCGGTGCGAGCGCCTTCACGATCATGCGCGCGCACATGCTCGGCAATGTGCTCGGACCGATCTTCGTCTACGCGACAGGGCTGATTTCCGTGTCGATGATCCTCGCCGCAGGCCTGTCGTTCCTGGGCCTCGGCACCAAGCCGCCGGAGCCGGAATGGGGCCTGATGCTGAACACCCTGCGCACCGCGATCTACGTCAATCCCTGGGTCGCGGCGCTGCCCGGCGCCATGATCTTCGCGGTCTCGATCTGCTTCAACCTGCTCAGCGACGGCCTGCGCAGCGCCATGGACATCCGGAGCTGATGTTTGCAATGCTGATGATCAACGCCGCTCGCTCGGCAATGGCAGTGCACCTCTCCCCGCCTGCGGGGAGAGGTCGGATTGTATCGAAAGATGCAATCCGGGTGAGGGGGGACAGGTCTCACCACACAAACTCCCCGTGCGGCTGCCCCTCAACCCAACCCTCTCCCCGTAAGAATGGGGAGAGGGGGCGCACTATTTCTGCCGCGCCTGCTCGAGTACAACATCATGAGTGAAGCAACGGCAGTCACCGGGCTCGAGCCGATCGAGGACCTCGGCGGCAAGGCGCAGCCATTGCTGCGCGTGGATGGCCTCACGAAGCACTTCCCCGTTCGCGGTGGCCTGTTCGGCGCGCGCAAGACGGTGCGTGCGGTCGATGATGTCTCGTTCAACATCGGCAAAGGCGAGACCGTCGGCATCGTCGGCGAGTCCGGCTGCGGCAAGTCGACGACGGCGCGGCTCCTGATGCATCTGATGGACCGTGATGCCGGCGAGATCATCTTCGACGGCCGCCAGGTTGGCCACGAAATGACGCTGCGCGAGCTGCGCCGCGGCATGCAGATGGTGTTCCAGGATTCTTATGCCTCGCTCAATCCGCGGCTGACGATCGAGGAGTCGATCGCGTTCGGGCCGAAGGTGCATGGCATGGCCGATGGTGCCGCACGCGCGCTCGCGCGCGAGCTGCTCGGCAAGGTCGGCCTGCGGCCCGAAATCTTCGCCAACCGCTATCCGCACGAGATCTCTGGCGGCCAGCGCCAGCGCGTCAACATCGCGCGCGCGCTGGCGCTGTCGCCGCGGCTCGTCATCCTCGACGAGGCCGTCTCGGCGCTCGACAAATCGGTCGAGGCGCAGGTGCTCAATCTGCTGATGGACCTCAAGCGCGAGTTCGGTCTGACCTATCTGTTCATCAGCCACGATCTCAATGTCGTGCATTACATCTCCGACCGCGTGCTGGTGATGTATCTCGGCGAAGTCGTTGAGCTCGGCCCGGTCGAGCAGGTCTGGGCCAGGCCGGCTCATCCCTATACACGCGCTCTGCTGGCCGCGATGCCGTCGTCCGATCCGGACCGGCGCACCGAGGTGCCGCCGATCTCAGGCGATCCGCCCAATCCGATCGATCCGCCGGCCGGCTGCCGCTTCCACACCCGCTGTCCGTTCGCCGAAGCGCTGTGTTCGAATATCGCCCCTGGGTTGACGGAGCTGGATACAATGGGCCATCAGGCCGCCTGCCACATGGCGATCCCCCGTTCGGGACACAGCCGGGCCCCGGCCGCCTGACCGGCAGACACCAGCAGCGAGAAGCGGAATGACCAGACCTACGCCCCAGCAAGTCAGTGCCATCGCGGAGGCCTCCGGCCTGCCCGTCGACAAGGAGGTTGCCACCCGCATCTCCGATTCGATCGGACCGGCATTTGACGGCTTCGCCGCCATTGCAGGTACCCTGCCGTTCGATCTCGAGCCGTCCAGCTACGTCGTGGCCCAGACGCTGAAGGTGGGCCGATGAGCACCGAACCCGCGCTGATGACCCTGACCGAGGTCGCCAAGGCGATCGCCGAGAAGAAGCTGTCCTCGGTCGAGGTGACCCGCTCCTGCCTCCACCGCATTGCGGAATGGCAGCCGAAGCTGAACGCCTTCATGGCGATCGAATCAGAGCCGGCGCTGAAGGCGGCCGCCGAGGCGGATGCGGCTCTGGCCAAGGACGGTCCGAAGGGGCCGCTGCATGGTGTCCCGCTCGCCCACAAGGACATGTATTACGAAGCTGGCCACGTCTCGACCTGCGGCTCGCTGATCCGGCGTGATTTCGTGGCGACAACGACCTCGACCGCATTGCAGCGGCTGAAGGATGCCGGCGCGATTCGGCTCGGCACCCTGCAAATGGCCGAGTTCGCCTATGGCCCGACCGGCCACAACGCGCATTACGGTCCCGTGCACAATCCGTGGAAGCTCGGCTATGTCACCGGCGGCTCGTCGTCCGGCTCGGGCTCGGCGGTCGGCGCCCGCCTGACGTTCGCTGCACTCGGCTCCGACACCGGCGGCTCGATCCGCATGCCCGCGAATTTCTGCGGTGTGACCGGCCTGAAGGTGACCTGGGGCCGCGTCAGCCGCGCTGGCGCGATGCCGCTGTCGCAGTCGCTCGACACGGTCGGGCCGCTGGCGCAGACCGCCGAGGATTGCGCGCTGATGCTCGGCCTGATGGCCGGTCCCGATCCGGAGGATCCGACCGCCAGCCACGCGCCCGTGCAGGACTATGTCGCCGCCACCCAGGCCTCGATCAAGGGGTTGAAGATCGGTGTGCCCAAGGCGTTCTACGTCGATGACCTCGATCCTGAAGTGGCGCGCTGCCTCGACGCCACGATCGGCCTCCTGAAGACCGAGGGCGCCGATGTCGTCTCGGTCGAGCTGCCCGATCAGCGCCAGCTCACCGCGGCCTGCCAGCTCGTGCTCGCGGTCGAGGCCGCTGCCTTCCACAAGCGCTGGATGATCGAGCGGCCGCAGGATTACGGCCCGCAGGTGCTGATGCGGCTGCAGAACGCGCTGGCCGTCTCGGGCGTCACCTATCTCGAGGCGCTGCGCTGGCGCGGCGCGGCCCTGGCCGCGCATGTCGCGGCCACCCAAGGCATCGATGCCGTGATCGCACCGGTGTCGCCGCTGGTCACGCCGTCGATCGCCGAGAGCGATGTCGGCGGCGCACCCGGCGCCGAAGCCGTGATCCAGCGCATCACCCGCTTTACTCGTCCGGTGAATTACCTCGGCCTGCCGTCGCTCGCGATCCCGACGGGCTTCACCGCGACGGGACTTCCCGTCGGCATGCAGCTGATCGGCCGCTCCTTCGACGAGGCCACCATCCTGACCATCGGCGCCGCGTTCCAGCGTGCGACCGACTTCCACGCCAGGGTCCCGACGCTGCCATGAAGCGGAGCGGGAATCGTAGCTCGGATGAGCGGAAGCCCGCGCCCGCAGGGCGGAGGCGGACGCGACATCCGGGTTCTCACGCGGTGTCGCTGCTGAACCCGGATGTCGCTGGCGCCGACGCCGAAGAGGCGTCGTCTGTCGCTCATCCGGGCTACCAGCAACGCGCGCCGCATACGGGCACGACACCGGGTTTGTGAGGATCAAAACCCCATGACCAACCTCGTCGAGATCGACAACCTCACCATCCGCTTCACTGGCGATCGCACGGTGCATGCGGTGAACGATGTCAGCCTGTCGCTCGGCGATGGCGAGGTGCTCGGGCTGCTTGGTGAGTCCGGCTCGGGCAAGAGCGTGACGATGCGGGCGCTGATGCGGCTGTTGCCGAAGAAGCGGACGCAGATATCAGGCCAGGTCAAGGTGATGGGCCGTGACGTGCTCGCCATGGGCGATGAGGAGCTGTCGCAGTTCCGCGGCCGCATGGTGTCGATGATCTTCCAGGAGCCGGGGCTGGCGCTTGATCCGGTCTATACGATCGGCAAGCAGATTGCCGAGACCGTGATGCGGCACGAGGGCAAGAGCTACGCCGACGGCTACGCGCGGGCGCTGGAGATGCTCGATGTGGTCCGCATCCCCTCGGCGAAGCGCCGGCTGGAATCCTATCCGCACGAGATGTCGGGCGGCATGCGGCAGCGCGCGATGATCGCGCTGGCGTTGGCGTGCCGGCCCAAAGTGCTGCTGGCAGACGAGCCGACCACCGCCCTCGATGCCACCGTGCAGATCCAGATCCTGCTACTGTTGCGCGAGCTGCAGCGCGAACTCGGCATGTCCGTCATCTTCGTCACCCACGACATCGGTGTGGCGATCGAAATCTGCGACCGTGTCGCCGTGATGTATGCCGGGCAGATCGTCGAATACGGCGCGTTGCGTGACATCGTGCGCGATCCGGCGCATCCCTACGCGCGCGGCCTCCTCGCATCGACCGTGCATGCCGCCAAGCGGGGCGAGCGGTTGCAGACGATCCCGGGGACGCCGCCGTCGCTCGACCAGGCGCCGCAAAACTGTTCCTTCGCGCCGCGTTGTCAATTGGCCGAACCGCGTTGCCTCAACGCATTGCCGCCAGCCGTGAGTCTTGCCGCGGATCGCGGTGTTCGCTGCGTTCGGGCAACGGAGTCCGCGACCAGCAAGGCCATGTGAGGACGCCGCTGTCGCTTGTGAGACTCATGGTTGGACCCGAAGCAGGCTCGCAAGCACCGAACGCGCGTTCCTCGATGCACGCATCGTGCGGCACGAACGGCTGGCCGATACGTAAAAGCGCTGCTTGGCCTCATCCTGATCAGCGTGATCGTACAAACAGTCCCAGCCTTTGGCACTCCCTGTAGCATTCAAAGGCTGAGTTCGAAGCTGCCGTCGTATCGTATGCCGGGGGCCGGCTTTTGATGGCTCTTAGTATTGTTTTCGATGGGCTGTGCCCCTGATCAGGAAAAGGAACTTTGTCAATCTTATTTCGGAGCAGGCAGACTTTTGGCCGCAGATGGTCATAAGTGATCAATGAAACGATACGACCGCGCCGAATGGGCCTGCTTAGGCCAGGAAATGATGACGAATGGACATCGTCATACGATCCAACTTGTGGTGACGCGATACATTTGTATCGCGTGAATGAATTGCGACATGCGACCGAGCGTGTCTTCGGCCAGAAGCAGCCGCGAGTTCGGAAGAGCGACGCAACTTAAGATAACCAGGGCAGGGGGGCCATGGCTATGTACCGTTCGTTTTCAGCGCTGTCCGACAGGCGGCGCTATGCGCTCAGATCTCGATTCGTCCGGCTCTCGATTCAGGCGGATGAATTCTGTCGAAACGTCTTTTCTGCGCTGTGTCTCTGAGCGTCAGCGCCGCCCCCAATAGCATTGCGTAGAGCCGCTGACGGACGTCGGGAGCCATCCCAGCCATCCGCTTCGGTTCTTTTTCGACGGCTACGCATCGGCTCGGGAGGCCGATGGCGCAGAACGCCGCTGTCCGGGCGCTGAATGGCCGTGACCATTCGATCGGGACGTTCCAGACCTCAATCAAGAGCATGAGAGGACGACATGAGAACGGCTGCCAACCTGCGAGGGACCGTTGACTTCCAGGATCTCTGGGATTCGCCTTGGGAGGTCGATTCAATCTTCAGCTCATTTCACGGCCTGCAGCCCTACCAGCTGCAAGCCAATCAGCTGCAAACACAGGCGCTGCAGGACGGTGGAGACGGTGCGTCCGCCGCGGGATCAGGAGCGACTGCAGCAACGCCGGGGCAGGCTGGTCCATCGGCGCCGGCCGGTGGTTCGGTCGTGACGGTAGATTCGGGCGGCGTTGTCTTCAATCTGATCTATGATGCAGCCTCGATGTCGGCGCCTGCGAGTGTTCGCGCGGGCCTCGAGGAGGCCGCCGGTATCCTCAGCTCGTCGCTGACGGACAGGATCACCGTCAACATCAAGGTCGACATCAGCGGTACGGGCGGCGGCGGCTCAGCCGATCCTGACTGGGGCTGGAACAACATCAATTATTCAAGCGTCCACGATCTGCTCGCCGCCAGCGCGCCGCGGGGCGATCAGACGTTCAGCTCGCTTCCGTCGGGGTCGACGATCGGCGGCGCGTCTGTTGTCACCGTCTACGCCGCGCAGATGAAGCTGTTCAATCTGTTCAATCCGAACGTCACCCTTCTCAAGGCCAATGATCAGACCTCGGACGACGGATTCGTCCATCTTGCTACCGATACCCCAAATCCGGTCGCCCTGTCGCTGCATGAGCTGACCCACGCGCTCGGGCGAACGAACATGCCGCTGTCGATCACGAAGGTGCCGGAGAGCTCTCCCAGCATCTTCGAGTTCTACCGCTATACGAGTCCGGGCACGCGTCTGTACTCGGCCGATCTGCAAAAGGCACCGCCAGCCTATTTCTCGCTCGACGGTGGTCAGACCAAGCTGGCCGATTACGGTCAGACCTCGGACCCGGCCGACTTTCTCGACGGTGGCGTTCAAGGTGATCGGGATCCGTTCAACGAGTTCTATTTCAACGATACGCCCAGCACCTTGTCGATGGTCGATCTGCAGCAGATGCACGCGTTGGGCTTCCATACGTCCATTCCGGCCTTCTCGGTCGCGCAGATCACCGGAACGCCGGTTGGCAACTCTGCATCCGCGAGCGCGGTCGCGTCCGCGGGCGGAAGCAATGCGAGTGCGCCCGGTGTCGCGGATTTGCATAGCGGCTGGGATGAGCTGTTTCACAACGCGCACCCCTTGCTGCATCATGGCGATTTCCACCTCGTCTAGGGGAAGGACGCAGAGCGGACCGCCGGCTGCCATGCCGGCGGTCTCCCAGGTGCCCGCCGCGCTTCGACAGATGATCTCCCTGGATGCTCCGAGATCAGAAGGTGCCTCTGCGGCGTTGACGGCTCCTGCGCAGCGAGCGGCGGCACGGGCCGTGGTCGCATCGGAGGAACATCGGGACGTCGTACTCATCGCTAGCTGCGCGCGACCGTGGGGGCGCGCCGCGACGGCAGTCATGACGATCGAGGCGCCTTGGTCATTGCCGAGGATGCCAAAGATCGATGATGCTTCGCGTCGCGGCTGACGCTGCGTGAGAACACGGATCGTCTGTTTTCCGGAAGTAGTTGGTACGTGGCGATCCGATGTATTCAATCTAAAAGTGTGTTGCTTTCTGCGTCGATGAAACACAAAGTTCCCCCGCCGTCGTTGTTTGTCAGGGCGATGATGAAGCAATTCAGTCACCCGATCGAAGGATCGGGGACGAGGTCGGCAGCCACCCCAGAATCGTGAGCGGCGATGCGATGGTCAACGGCGGAAGGTCAGACGACGAGCGCCGTCGTGATCCGTCAATCCAAATCCGGCAAATGGCGATGCGGACGTAGGCCGCTTCGACAACATGCGTCTTGGATCACCGCTTCTTTGATTCAGGATCATTCATCATGACACGCGACGGCCGCAAAGGTCCGTCGAGCAAGCAGAGTAGACCAAATGAAGTCTGTACTGGCGCCGCATCGGGTGCTCGATCAACATCATCTCTTCGATTCACAAGATCTCTTCGACTCAGTGTTGGACGAGTTCGTCTTATCTGATCTGCCTGAAGCGGTCGGCTATCGTCTCCATGCCGTGGCGCCCGGGCCGGAACCTCAGTCTGGCGGGATGACGGCAGCTGCGCCGACGGCGCCCGCTGGCGGCGCCGTCGTGACGATCGACCAGGGAGGCATGGTCTTCAACTTGATCTACGATGCCGCCGCGATGAAGGCTCCGGCCGCGATCCGCGCCGGGATCGAGCAAGCGGCTGCCATGCTGAGCGGTGCAATCACCGACAGGATCACGGTCAACTTTCAGGTCGATGTCAGCGGGACCGGCCGGGGCGCCGACGGGGGTCCCGACAGTGTCTGGGGCCTGTCATATTCCAAGGTGCACGACCTGCTGTCGGGCAGCGCCGCGGCCGGTGATCGGACCTTCGCCTCGCTGCCCTCGGGATCTTCGATCGATGGCAGGTCGCTCATTACGGTGACCGGGGCGCAGGTGAAGCTGTTCACGCTCTACGATCCCGAGCTCAAGGTGACGGACGATCCGACGAAGCCAGCCAATGTCCATCTCAATCCGAATGATCCCACCACCGACGATGCGGGCATTCATCTCGATGCCGATGTGCCCAATCCGGTCGCGGTCGCCTTGCACGAGCTGACCCACGGTCTCGGCCGGATGCAGTTGGCGCCATCGGAAGATCTGCCGCCCATCTTCGACTTCTATCGCTATACGGCGCCGGGCGTTCGCCTGTATTCGACACAGTCCAGCACGTCTCCGGCAGCTTATTTCTCGCTCGATGGCGGCAAGACCAAGCTTGCCGATTACGGTCAGACGTCTGACCCGGCGGATTTCCTCAATACCGGCGTGCAGGGTCCGCGAGATCCGTTCAACGAGTTCGGTAACGAGAAGTCGTTTCAGTTCTTGACGATGGTGGATTTGGCGCAGATTCATGCGATCGGCTTCCACACGATCATACCCGGTTTGGCGGTCGCCCATGCCGTGGGCCACGGGGCGGATCTTGCATCCGCTCATCCCGTCGGTGGATTGGGCCTCGACGCTCAGCTCCAATCGCTCGCCCATCCTGCGGTGCTGCATGACGGCTTTCATCTGGTATAGGGTGTAGGGCGCGATGGTCTTGGCCGACCGAGTCTGACCCTGGGGTCCTCGACATCGTCGGCCGGCGCTGCGGCCGGGCTTGCCGGGCTGGCGCCTCATAAAGGCCGGCTGAATTGATACGGACGGTCTGCGGAGCGCGGCGTCGCGCCGCGCTCCTGCTCACCAACTGCTGTGCTTGGTTGCGCGGATTCGACCGGAGCAGGTATACTGAAGACGCCGCGCTCCGTCTGCCGTACACGCTCTACTAACCATCAAGCCATCTGACCTGGAAAAAGATCGATGCTGCCCCCATTCGGCACCGGACCTTCCGAGCTTCGCGACGCATTGAGGGGCTGCCGCAGCGCCTTCATCGGCGTCGGACTGATGAGTTGCGTCGTCAACCTGCTGTATCTGACCGGCTCGATCTTCATGCTCGAGGTCTACGACCGGGTGCTGCCGAGCCGGAGTGTGCCGACCCTGATCGGCCTCATCATCATCGCCGCCGGCCTGTATGTCGCGCAGGGCGCGCTCGACATGATCCGCAGCCGCATCCTCGGGCGGATCGGGACGGCGTTGGACGAAAGCCTGAATGCGCGGGTGTTCGATACGGTGGTGCGCTTGCCGCTGGCGGTCGGCGGCCGCAACGAGGGACTGCAGCCGTTGCGCGATCTCGACAACATCCGGAGCTTTCTCGGCAGCCAGGGGCCCGGCGCGTTCTTCGATCTGCCGTGGCTGCCGCTCTACCTCGCGATCTGTTTCGCCTTTCACGTCCTGCTCGGCGTCACCGCGCTGGTCGGCGCTGTCATTCTGGTGACACTGACCCTGGTCACGGAGTTCCTCACCCGGACCCCGGCTAAGGAGGCGATGGGACTCGCTGCCCGCCGCAACGATCTCGCCACCGCCAGCCGTCGCAACGCCGAAGTGCTGGTCGCGATGGGCATGGCCGGGCGGATGATGCAGCGCTGGAGCGAGACCAACGATCGATATCTCGCCGGCAACCAGCGCGCCAGCGATGTGGCCGGCGGCCTCGGCGCGATCGCCAAGGTGCTGCGCATGATGCTGCAATCGGCGGTCCTTGCGGTCGGCGCCTATCTGGTGATTCACCAGGAGGCCACCGCCGGTATCATCATCGCCGGTTCGATCCTGAGCGCGCGGGCGCTGGCTCCGGTCGATCTCGCGATCGCGCATTGGAAAAGCTTCGTGGCGGCGCGCCAGAGCTGGCACCGCCTCAGCCAGCTGCTGCACACCATGCCAGCGCGTCCCGCGCCGACCTTGCTGCAGCCGCCGGTCGGCAAGCTCTCGGTCGAGAGCATCTCGATCGTGGCGCCGGGCGACCAGAAGCTGATCGTGCAGGATGTCACCTTTGCGCTCTCGGCCGGCAATGGCCTCGGCATCATCGGGCCGAGCGCCTCGGGCAAATCCTCGCTGGTGCGGGCGCTGGTCGGTGTGTGGCGTCCGGTGCGCGGCCATGTCCGGCTTGACGGTGCGGCGCTCGATCAATGGTCCTCGGACGAGCTCGGTCGGCATATCGGCTATCTGCCGCAGGATGTCGAACTGTTCGCCGGAACGGTGACCCAGAACATCAGCCGCTTCGATCCGCACGCCTCCGCCGATGCCGTCATCGCCGCGGCAAAGGAAGCCGGCGTCCACGACATGATCATCAAGATGCGCGAGGGCTACGACACCCAGGTCGGCGAGCAGGGCGCGGCGCTCTCGGCGGGACAGGCGCAGCGGGTGGCGCTGGCGCGCGCCCTTTACGGCAAGCCGTTCTTGATCGTGCTCGACGAGCCGAACTCGAATCTCGATACTGAGGGCGACGAGGCCCTGTCGCGCGCGGTGCGCTCGGCGCGTGCGCGCGGGGCCATTGTCATCGTCGTCGCACACCGGCCGATCGGCATCGAGGCCGTCGATCAGGTGCTGGTGATGAAGGATGGCCGGATGCAGGCGTTCGGCGCCAAGGAAACGGTGCTCGCGCAGGTCCTGCAGCCACGCGGCGCGCCGCCGTCGCCGATCAAGATCGTCTCCGAGGCAGGGGTCGCCAAGTCATGACCGTCGAACAAGTCATGACCGTCGAATCCCATGAACCGTCGAATCCTATGAGCAGCCAGGTTCCATGAGCAGCCAAGTCATCACAGGCGCCGCGATCGGACCGGGCAAGACGGTCGGGGTGCGGCAGTCGATCCGGCTGCACCTGATCGTCGGCATGGCCGTGGTCGCGGTCGTCGCTGGCGGGCTCGGCGGCTGGGCCGCGACCCAGCAGATCTCCGGCGCGCTGATCGCGCCCGGCCAGATCGTGGTCGAATCCAACGTCAAGAAGGTGCAGCATCCGACCGGTGGTGTCGTCGGCGAGCTGCGGGCCCGCGACGGCGATGTCGTCAAGTCCGGCGATATCGTCGTGCGGCTCGACGACACGGTGACCAAGGCGAGTCTTGCCATCGTCACCAAGAACCTCGATGCGCTGCTGGCGCGCGCCGCCCGGCTGGAGGCCGAGCAGCGTGGCTGGGCCAAGATCCTGTTCCCGCAGCAGCTGCTGCAGCGGCTGAGCGACCCCGACGTCAGCGGCCTGCTGGCGTCGGAGACCAAGCTGTTCGAGGTGCGCGTCAATGGCCGCATCGGCCAGAAGGCGCAGCTGCGCGAACGCGTCGCCCAGCTCACCGAGGAGATCGAGGGCCTCTCGGCGCAGGTCAGCGCCAAGGAGCAGGAGATCGCGCTGGTGCAGAAGGAACTCGAGGGCGTGCGCCAGCTCTATGAGCAGCATCTGGTGCAGCTGTCGCGCCTGACCACATTGGAGCGCGACACCGCCCGCCTCAACGGCGAGCGCGCGCAATTCATCGCCGCCCGGGCCCAGGCCAAGGGCAAGATCAGCGAGACCGAGCTGCAGATCATCCAGGTCGACAAGGACATGGTCAGCGAGGTGTCGAAGGATCTGCGCGAGACCACCGACAAGATCGGCGAGTTCGTCGAGCGCAAGGTCACCGCCGAGGACCAGCTGCGCCGGGTCGACATCCGCGCGCCGCAGGACGGCATGGTGCTGCAATCCTCCGTCCACACCGTCGGCGGCGTCATCACCGCCGGCGACACGATCATGCTGATCGTGCCGCAGGCCGACGACCTGCAGGTTGAGGCCAAGGTCAACCCGCAGGACATCGACAAGCTGCAGGTCGGCCAGAAGACGCTGCTGCGGCTGTCCGCTTTCAACCAGCGCACAACGCCGGAGCTGAACGGCGTGGTCAGCCGCGTCTCGCCCGACGTCACCACCGACCAGCGCACCGGCCAGAGCTATTACACCATCCGCGTGTCGATGCCGCCGCAGGAGATCGCCCGGCTCGGCGACGTCAAGCTGATCCCGGGCATGCCGGTGGAGGCCTTCGTCCAGACCGGCGATCGCACCGTTCTGTCCTATCTGATGAAGCCGCTGCACGACCAGCTGATGCGGGCGTTCCGGGAGAAGTGAGGGCCGCAGCCTGCCTTGATAGTTAGGGCCACCGGCGGGACCCCCATACCGCTCTCGTCCCCATAATCACCGGTGGACGTTGGCTTGCGCGACAGGTCAATGCTCTGCTTGCCCCAAGTGAGATCACGCGGGATGGGTCCCGGATCGGCGTCCACCGACGCTTCGCGTCATCGGGCTTGCCCGGGACGACACCGAACGGCCTACTGATCAAGCTTCGTCAGCAGCAGCTCCAGCGCGCTCCTCGCGAATAGCTGCATGTTGGCGAAGCGGTCGCTGCGGCCGCTTTCCAACGTGACCACGGCGGTTGCGGGGCCGGCCACGGCGCAGCAGGCATGGCCAGCGGCGTCGCCATAGCGGTTGCCGGTCGGGCCGGCCGCGCCGGTCTCCGACAATCCCCAATCGGTCGCAAAGCGCGTCCTGATCTGCCGCGCCAGCAGCTCAGCATAGTGCTCGGAGGCGGAGCGGATGCCCTTCATCGCCTCGTCCGGAATGTCCATCAGCACGCGCCGCGCATCGCGGGTGTAGACCACGGCGCCGCCGAGGAAATAGGCCGAGGCGCCGGGCACCGCGAGCAGCGCGGCCGCGACCAGCCCGCCCGCCGACGATTCCGCAACCGCAATGGTCTGCTTGCGCGCGACGAGGCGCTGCGCAACCTGCTCGGCGATGGCGATCAGCTCATCCATGACAGACCTCATTTCCGCTCCGGCCGCACAAAAAAGCGGGCGGCATCCGATGATGCCGCCCGCGACGATCACAGGCAACCAGGTTCAGGCCGTCGCCGGCTCGCGCGTCGCCACGGCCTGCTTGCCGCCGCGATAGACGGTCAGGGCGGCGATGATGCCGAGCACGGCCGCGAACATCAGCCAGAAGCCGGGCGAGGCCTTGTCGCCGGTTTTCTCGATCAGCCACGTCGCGGCGAACGGCGTGAAGGTGCCGAACAGCGCCGCGGCGAGCGCGAAGGCCAGCGAGAAGCAGGTGGTGCGGACATGCGCCGGCACGATCTCGACCAGCGCGCCCAGCATAGTGCCGCTGTACATGCCGAAATAGAATGAGAACATCATCTCGACCGCCAGCATCTTGCCGAAGCTCGGCGCCGATACCAGCCAGCTCAACGCCGGATAGGCGGTCAGCAGCGCCAGGGTCGCGATCGTGATCAGCACCGGCTTGCGGCCGATACGGTCGGACAGCGCGCCGCCGACCGGGTTCCAGATGAAGTTGGTCACCGCGACCAGCAGCGTCACCAGCAGCGCGTCCGCCGACGACAGCTTCAGCACGGTCTTGCCGAATGTCGGGGTGTAGACGGTGACGAAATAGAACGTCGTCGTGGTCAGGATCGCGATCATCATGCCGAGCAGCACGATGCGCCAATTGGCGAGCGCCGAGGCGAACACTTCGCGGGCCGTGGGATGCTTCTTCATGGCCAGGAAGGCCGGCGTCTCCTCCAGCGTGCGGCGCAGGAAGAAGATCAGCGGGATGATGAGGCAGCCGACGAAGAACGGGATGCGCCAGCCCCAGGCGGTCACGGTAGCGGCCGGCATGGCCTCGCTCAGCAGATAGCCGAGGATGGAGGCGACGAAGATCGCGACCTGCTGGCTCGAGGATTGGAACGAGGTGTAGAAGCCGCGATTGCCGGGCGTGGCGATCTCCGACAGATAGACCGAGACACCGCCGAGTTCGACGCCCGCGGAGAAGCCCTGCAACAGGCGGCCCAGCAGCACGATCACCGGTGCAGCGATGCCGATGGTCTCATAGGTCGGGCAGAAGGCGATGACGACGGTGCCGGCCGCCATGATGCCGAGCGTCACGATCAGCCCCTGGCGGCGGCCGATCTTGTCGATATAGGCGCCGAGCACGATGGCGCCGACCGGGCGCATCAGGGCGCCGAGCCAGAACACGCCGAACGTGTTCAGGAGCGAGGCCGTCTCGTCGGTCGACGGGAAGAACGCCTTGCCGATCGCCGCCGCGTAGAAACCGAACAGGAAGAAGTCGAACTGCTCGAGGAAATTGCCGCTGGTGGCGCGCAGGATCGCGCCGATCCGCGAATTGATGGTGGGCGCCTGGGAGGCAGAGGGCTGTGACACGCGAAGAAACTCCTACCGTCGCATGGCTCGTGCGGAAGAATTTCTGCGCCGGCCGTCGGAAATGGTGCGGCAATTTGCCATGCGACATCCTGTCGGCCAATAGGTTTGCGGACAAATGCCTAACGCTGAACAGGATTTCGCGCTTCACGGGTTTGCTGCGCTGCACTCTTGAGCCATTGCCGGAAGGCCGTGAGCTTCGGCGCGTCGGTGCGGCCCTCCGGCGTCACCAGATAGAACCCGGCGTCGCTCGGCAGCGCCATTTTGAACGGGACGACGAGGCGGCCTTTGGCGATGTCGTCCTGGACATAGGCGGTGCGGCCGATGGCGACGCCGAGCCCGTCAATCGCGGCCTGAACGGTCATGAACAGCAGATCGAAGCTGAGGCTGCTCTGCCGCGAGATTTCTACCGGCAGGCCCGCTGCCGTCAGCCACAACCGCCAGTCGTCGTCATAGCCGCCGCTCGCTTGCAGCAACGTATGGTGGGCAAGGTCCTCCGGGCAGCGCAGCGGCTTGTCGCCCTGCAGCAGGGCCGGGCTGCAGACCGGAAACAGTTCGTCGGCCATCAGCCATTCGGCGCGGGCGCCAGGCCAATGGCCGCGGCCGTAGCGGATTGCAGCGTCGACATCGTCCTTCCGGAAATCGACCAGGCTGGTGGACGTCGTGATGCGCACGTCGATGCCGGGGTGAGCCTCCTGGAACGCGATCAGCCTTGGCAACAGCCATTTGGCCGCCAGCGAGGCGATGGTGGAGACCGTCAGCACCTTTCCATTGTCCTTGCGCACCAGCCGCTCGGTCGCCAGCCTGAGATCGTCGAAGGCGGCGCGCACCAGCGGCAGATAATCGCGGGCCTGCGGCGTCAGCGCGAGGCTGCGGTTCTGCCGCACGAACAGCCGAATGCCGAGTTCGTCCTCCAACCGCTTGATCTGGTGGCTGATCGCGGTCTGCGTCACGTTCAATTCGGAGGCGGCGCGGGTGAAGCTGAGATGCCGCGCTGCGGCCTCGAACGCCCGCAATCCGTTCAGAGAGGGTAGCCGCGGCATCCTCCAGGCCTCCTCAATCATGATTTTAATTCATCCGAAACGGTAGCAAATGTCGTTTGTGAATGATCATTTTGCGGTCGATATTGCAGCTTCATTGTATTTCCAGGAGGCTTCCATGTCCATTTACGTCTCCTCGCTGATGACGAAAAATCATACCCGCGGCCTGTGGTCCGGGGTGGCCGAGCTGCTCGCGGCCTGGCGCTTCCGCTACCGCACGCGGCACGAACTGTCGCTCTGGTCGGAGCGTGACCTGCACGATCTTGGTTTGTCCCGCAGCGACATCGCCGCTGAGATCGACAAGCCATTCTGGCGGGCGTGACCCCTCACTCGCCCCGCCGCCGGCGCTGCTCCGCGAAGGACGGCGCCGGCAACCCGCCGCGAGGAGCCCGCGATGCCGAGATCAGCCATTGTCGACCACGTCGCTGTGGCCGACGTCATCCTGACGCGGCGCGGCGAGGCGGTGCACTTGCGCTTCGTGACGCCGGATGATGCCGAGCTGTTGCAGGCCTATATCCGCCGCCTCAGCCCGCGCTCGCGCCACAAGCGCTTCCTCGGCGCGCTGAGCGAGCTGCCCAAGGCGGTGCTCGATGACTTCGTCGCGCTCGGCCGCAACGACCGTTACAGCCTGGTGGCGATCATGACGCAGGACGGCGTTGAGAGTGTCGTCGCCGAGGCGCGCTATGCGCTCGATCGCGCCAGCGGTCGCGTCGAGTTCGGCCTGTCGGTGCAGGACCGCTGGCATGGCCACGGCATCGGCCCGGCGCTGATCGCGCATCTCGAACAGCGCGCGCTCACCCTCGGCGGCGTCGTGCTGTCGGGCGACGCGCTGCGCACCAATGACGTCATGATTGCGCTGGCCCGCAAGGCCGGTTTCGCGATCCAGCCGCATCCGGATGACTGGACCTTGGTGCGGTTCGAGAAGGTGCTGACGGGACTCGTCGCGCAGTCGTCAAGCTCTGGCCTGCAAATGGTCGGTCACGAGCCGCGCAACACAGCGCATGCCATCACATGAGGGGCGTCATGCCCCGCGCAGCCGAAGCATCCAGTATGCCGCGGCCTCTCGGTGTTTCTCGCTGTGAGCTGCGGTTACTGGATCGCCCGGTCAAGCCGGGCGATGACGGTTGCTATGAGGCGATCATCTATCCCCGTCATTGCGAGCGCAAGCGAAGCAATCCAGAGTCCTTGCTCGGCCCTGGATTGCTTCGCTTGCGCTCGCAATGACGGGGTGAGAGAGCGGTGCTCGACCAGCTACGGCCCTTAAGCGACATCGGTTCTCAGAACGTCTCCACCCAGGGACGCAGCTCCATCTCCCATGTCCAGGCGCTGCGCGGCTGCTGCAGCACGCTCCAATAGCTCGCCGCAATGGCGTCGGGATCAAGCATGGAGTCCGGGCGCTCCGCGGGCTCCTGACGCTCCGCGCTCTTGATGCCGCCATCGATGACGAAATGCGCGACATGAATGCCCTGCGGCGACAGCTCGCGCGCCATGCTCTGGGCGAGGCCGCGCAAAGCGAACTTGCCCATCGCGAACGGCGCCGATTGCGCATAGCCCTTCACGCTCGCCGAGGCGCCGGTAAACAGGATGGCGCCATGCTTGTTCGGCAGCATGCGTTGCGCCGCCTGCTGCGCCACCAGGAAGCCGCCGAACGCGCTCACGGCGATGGCGTTCTGCACGTCGGCCGGCACGAGATCGACCAGCGCGCCGCGCGCCCGGGCGCTGGCATTGTAGACCACGAGATCAGGTGGGCCGATCTCGCGCTCGACGAGGCCGAACAGCCGTTCCACCTCATCCGGATTGGTGGCGTCGCACGGATAGGCGCGGGCGCCGGTCTCGCTGCAGAGCGCGCCGAGCTTCTCGATCTTGCGCGCGGCCAGCGCCACGCGGATCTTCTCGCGCGCGAACAGCCGGGCCAATGAGGCGGAGAGCCCCTCGCCGGCACCGACGATCAGGGCGATCTTGTAGGCAGGGATGTCCATCAGCTTGTCCTCGGCAAAGTCCTGGCCAGACTCCTGGCCGAAATCCTGGCGATGCGCCCGCTCAAGCTAGTGCAGCCGGTGTCATCTTCCTACCGTTCATCCCCACAATTCTGCCGGAGGTCAGGCCGGACGCGGCTGCAATCCCGCCAGGCAGCCGATCTCCTCCAGCACCACGTCGAGCCGGCTGCGGTCATGCAGGAAGGCGTATTTGCCGCGCAGCATCGCCAGCGACCGCGCATGATATTTCTGAGGCTTCTGCGTCCAAAGGGCGCCGTCGAGCTGGACGGTGAACAAGTCGCGATTGTCAGCCAAAGCCTGCTCGTTGGCGAGCGTCCATGGCATGAACAGCGCGCCGACCTGTCGCGTCAGGATCGGCATCAGGGTCAGCGACAATTCGGGCCATAGCTCGAAATCGCCTTCGGCGCGCGGCCACAGCATGCGATGAATCCAGGCCAGCACGTGGGGCGCGTTGCCCTCGATCAGCGCGCCGGCGGTCGGATCGGTCCACAGCTCGTAGAACTGGCCCCACAGACCGAAATCGCCATAGGCTGGCCGCCCGCCGAACAAATAGGGCCGGACCGCCAGATGCCGCTCCAGGAGACCGAGCATCTCGACGAACCCGCGCTCGATCTGCGGCGCGTTGACCTCGTTCGATCCGACATACCACAGGCGCTCCACCATCCGGGCGCGGATCTTCTCGGCGACCTTTGCAAAGCTGGCCTCATCGGCTTTCGGCGCGACCATGCGGGCGATGCGCCCGGCGGAGGCCCGCTGATCGACATCGCGCGCCCAGCGATAGTGGAACATCCATTTGTTGCCCCACTCGTCGCCGAATTCCTCGATGAGCGCGGAGATGAAGCTCGTCAGCACGTCGCCGGGATGGATCGACGGTTCCTGGAAATCGAGCTCGAGCGCGTCGATGATCGGCGTGGAATCCTGCATCGGCTGCTCGTCCGGTGAGACCACCAGCGGAATGATCGGCAGCTTGGCGTGCCGCGCATACTCCGCTTCGCTTTCCGCGTTGCGCAATATCCAATGATGCGGAATGCCCTTGTAACGCAGATACGATCGCACCTTGACCGAATAGGGCGACATCTCCGCCCCGAAGATGCGATAAACCTCGGTCGGTTGATTGGTCATGGATCTGCTCCCTCGCGCGTTCGAGCATGGGACGTGGTGTACCCGATCAGATGCAACCTGTCGAAGAGTCCATCAGAGACTTGAGCAACGAACGAGGGCTTAACTATGCATCAGTTCCTGAAGCGCGAGGACGTCATGACCGGCGGCGCCAGGCCGGCGCTGCTGGCGCCGGATACCACCGGGCTGAACTTTTATCGCGCCGATCCAGCGCTCTCGGACCTCCTGCGCATCCATCTGCCTGACACCCTGTTCCGTCACCTCACGCCGCATCTCGACCGGCTCGGTGAACTGGCCGGCGGCTATCTGGACGAGTGCGCCCGGCTCGCCGACCGCCACGGGCCAGTGCTGCATCAGCGCGACCGGTTCGGCCGCGACATGCAGTGGATCGAGTATCACCCCGCTTATCGCGAACTGGAGCGCGCCGCCTTCGGCGAGTTCGGCATTCACGCGATGTCGATCCGCAAGGGCATTCTCGGCTGGCCCGACAAATATCCTGTCGTCGCCAAGCACGCCTTCACCTTCCTGTTCAACCAGGCGGAGTTCGGGCTGGGATGTCCGATCAATGTCACCGATGGCTGCGCCAAGCTGCTGGCGAGCTTCGGCAGCGATGGGCTCAAGGCGAGATATCTCGACGGCCTGACGCAGACCGATATGCGGAAGCTGACCCAGGGCGGCCAGTTCATGACCGAGAAGGAGGGCGGCTCCGACGTCGGCACCTTGACGACGGTCGCGGTGCCCGAGGGCCATCATTGGCGCCTGCATGGCGAGAAATGGTTCTGCTCGAATGCCGACGCGAAGGTGGTGATGCTCCTGGCGCGCCCGCAAGGTGCCGACAGCGGCACGCGCGGCGTCGGACTGTTCCTGATGCCGCGCTTCCTCGATGACGGCAGCCAGAACCAGTATCGGATCGTCCGCCTGAAGGACAAGCTCGGCACCCGCTCGATGGCCTCGGGCGAGATCAAGCTCGAAGGCGCAATCGCTTATGCGGTCGGCCGGCTCGATCGCGGCTTCGTGCAGATGGCCGAGATGGTCAATTCGTCGCGCCTCTCCAACGGCGTCAAATCGACCGCGCTGATGCGGCGCGCCTGGCACGATGCGATCACGGTGGCGCGCAACCGCGTGGTATTTGGCCAGCGCATTGTCGACCTGCCGCTCGGGCGCCGCCAGCTGATGAAGATCCTGCTCGCCACCGAGCAGGCGCTGTCGACGAGTTTTCTCACCGCCGACGCGCTCGATCGGGCCGAGGCCGGCAGCCAGGATGCGGCAGCGCTGCTGCGCATCCTGACGCCGACCTTGAAGTTCCGGGCGACGCGGGATGCCCGCAAGGTCTGCGGCGATGCGTTGGAGATGCGCGGCGGCATCGGCTATGTCGAGGAGTTCGTCACCGCGCGGCTGCTGCGCGACGCGCATCTCGGCTCGATCTGGGAAGGCACCGGCAACATCGTCGCGCTCGATGCGCTCAAGCGCGCGATCGGCCGCCATGGCGCGGACGCCGCGCTCGCAGCCGATCTGCATGCGCGGCTCGACGACAGCAATGCCGTTCCGCAGGCCTGGCGCGATCAGCTGCATCGCCTCGTCGATCGCGCCGTCGGCTTTGCGCGCGAGGTCGCTGGCCGCGCCGACAACGAAGCCGAGGCGCGACGCGCCACCAGCCTGCTGTATCACGTCGCCAGCGCCGTTTCTCTTACCTGGGAAAGCGCGCGCATCCACGCGCTGCGCGGCGACGCGCGGCGCCTGCTGCTGGCCAGGCTCGTGGTCGATCATCGGCTGATGCCGTCCGATCCATTCCGGCTTACGGAAAACAAGGCGGATGATGCGATCGCAACGCTGCTACTTGGCGAGAACGTCGCCAACATGGGAGAGGTTGGCGAACTGCTAACAGCGGCGTAGTCTCTCGGAATGTCACGATGATGGATCGCGACCTCATGACGAAGCTCATAGCTTCTGGTCTGTGCGAGTGATGAGCGAACAAGGCGCGGCGACGTCGGTGCACCTCGCCCCGCTTGCGGGGCGAGGCCGGATGGCATCATCAGATGCCATCCGGGTGAGGGGGGACAGGTCTAACCCTTCGCACCATCCGTGCGTCTGCCCCTCACCCCCACCCTCTCCCCGTGAAGAACGGGGAGAGGGAGCGCAGCACCCGCGTCCAAACAGCTGAGCCTCAACTGAGAACAAACAAAACCGGGAGAACGCCAATGAAAGCCGCCGTGCTGATGGAGGTCAACAAGCCGCTGGTGATCGAGGACATCAGCGTGCCCAAGCCGGGGCCGCGCGAGGTGCTGATCCGCACCGCTGTCGCCGGTCTCTGCCATTCCGACCTGCATTTCATCGAAGGGCTGTATCCGCATCCGCTGCCGGCGGTGCTCGGCCATGAATCCGCAGGGATCGTCGAACAGGTCGGCTCCGACGTGACTTATGTTAAGCCCGGCGATCACGTCGTCACCTGTCTTTCGGTGTTCTGCGGCACCTGCGACAATTGCACCACCGGCCGGCCGGTGCTGTGCACCGACACGACGGTGAAGATGCCGCCCGGCGCCTCCAACCGGCTGTCATGGGGACGAAGCGAGAAGCTGCACCAGTTCCTCAATCTGTCATCCTTCGCCGAGCAGATGCTGGTGCACGAGAACGCGATCGTGAAGATCCGACCGGACATGCCGCTCGATCTTGCCGCGCTGATCGGCTGCGGCGTCATCACCGGCTATGGCGCGGTGGTCAACACCGCGCGGGTGACGGCCGGCGAGACGGTGGCCGTGATCGGCTGCGGCGGCGTCGGCATGGCCGCGATCAACGGCGCTGAGATCGCGGGCGCCGGCCGCATCATCGCCATCGACACCAATCCGGCCAAGCTGCAACTCGCGACGAAATTGGGCGCCACCGACATCATCAATCCGGCCGACGGCGATGTCGTGGCGCAAGTGCGCGAGCTGACCAAGGGCGGCGTGCATCACGCCTTCGAGGTGCTTGGACGCAAGGAGACCGCCGAGCAGGCCTTCGCGATGCTGGCGCCGGGCGGCACAGCGACCATCGTCGGCATGATCCCGTTCGGCCAGAAGATCGAGCTGCACGGGTTCGATTTCCTGCGCGAGCGCCGCATCCAGGGCTCGTCGATGGGCTCCAACCATTTCCGCGTCGACATGCCCCGCCTCGTCGAATTCTACCTGCGCGGCAGGCTGCACCTGGAAGACTGGATCTCCGCCAAGCTGAAACTGTCCGAGATCAACGAGGGCTTTGCCAATATGAAAGCCGGCAAGACGCTGCGCAGCGTGATCGTCTTCGATGCGTGAAGGCATTTGATTTCGAGCCGGCGGCAGCCGTCCAGCGCTTTGCCGGCTGGTTTACTCGTCATGCCCGGGCTTTGTCCCGGGCGTCCACGTCTCTCCAGGCATTCAGCGCGCGGATGGCCGGGACCAGCCCAGCCATGCCCACAACATTTTCGTTGCTATTTTTCCGAAATCGTGTTCTTCTTTGTCCAACCCGCCTCCTGCAAGGGGCGTACGCGTCGTCACGATACGCGAGGTGGGCTGCGGTGGCCGCGACCGGAGGCGCTTGACGAGCGCAGACGGCACGGACCTGAAGTGACAGGGTCCTGACACCCCGAAGCTGGTGTCCAGCATGACGCGCCTGAGCGCGTCGTGCGACATGGTGGCCAACAAGCCGGCGCACCAGGGAGACTGTCTATAAGGGTGAAGACCATCGCGCAGGGAAGGCCGGTTGCTCCGGCTGAGCCTGTGGTTCCTTCCCCGTGCATTCTTTTCGCACGGGGGCCGCAGGTGCCAGTCGGCACCTGGCCTTCCCTGCGCCCTCGCATCTTTCGAGGGACATGCCGACCGCATGATCCGGGCGTCACGCGCCGCGGAGCCACGGGGGCATGTCCACTGCTTGTCAGGTGAATAGGGTGGGCACGCGATGTTTCCCCTCGTCATTGCGAGCGCAGCGAATTAGTCCAGCCTGTCTATGTTGAGGCAGTCTGGATTGCTTCGGTGCAAGAGTGCCTCGCAATGACTGAGTGGGGAGAGTTGAGGTTCAAACTCGCGACTGTGATTGTGGTCAGGCGCGGTTCACGTCGTTGCGGACGCCAACTAATCCGCGAACATCGGCGGCGGGACGAAGCCGCCGAATTCGCGTTCGATCAGCTCGGCGAGCTTGAGCGGCGTGCGGTCTTCGAGGAAGGGGCCGACGATCTGCATGCCGACGGGAAGCTCGCCGGCGAGCCCGAGCGGGATCGCCGTCGCGGGCAGGCCGGGCAAGGTGGCCATGCCCGGCCAGGCGAGCTGGTCGTTGTAGTCGTGCGCGACGCCGTCGATGCTGATGCGGCGTTCCCGCTGATCCGGAGAGTGGTCATGCGGAAAGGCGGGCGTCGGCATGATCGGGCAGATCACCGCATCGAAGCTCTCGAACAGGGCCCGCCATTGCGCGCGCAGCCCGAAGCGGGCGTTGTTGGCCTGCACCCAATCGCGATGGCTGAGCGCGATGCCGCGCAGACGTTCGGCCGCGAGGCTGTTGGCTTCCTTCGGCAGCTGCGCGGCCGCCTGGCCGGCGCCGGCATGCACGTCCGGCGGCATGATGGCGCCGAGGAAGCCGAGCAGGAGGCGCATATAGAGTCGGCTGGATGCGGCGAAGTCCGGCAGCAACGGGCTCTCACGTGCGACATTGACGCCAAGCTTGGCGAGATCGGCGGCGAGCCGCTCAATGGCGCCACGCACGGCGCCATCGGTCGGCAGCACCGGGTTGCTCGCAATCACCAGGATCCGATAATCCTGCAGGCGCGCATGCCGCGCCGGCGGCAGCTGCAGCCGATACGCCTTGCCGGCCTCGAGCGGATCAGGTCCTGCCATCACGTCGAGCAGCAGCGACAGACCGGCCGCCGAGCGCGCCATCGGGCCGACCACCGCGAGATCCGCCTCGTTCGGCAGTGGCTGGAACGGCGGCGGCGTGTGGCCGCGGGTGGGCACGAGGCCATAGGTCGGCTTGTGCGCCGCGATGCCGCAATGGAATGCCGGCACGCGCAGCGATCCGCCGATGTCGGAGCCGAGCGACAGCGAGCCGTAGCCGACTGCCAGCGCCGCGGCCGAGCCGCCGGAGGAGCCGCCCGGCGTGCGGCCGAGATCGAACGGATTGTTGGTGGTGCCGTAGATGTCGTTGTAGCTCTGCCAATCGCCGAGCCCGATCGGCACGTTGGTCTTGCCGAGCACGATGCCGCCGGCGTCCTTGACGCGCGTCACCGTCAGCGCATCCTCGGCGGCGATGAAATTCTTCTGCTGCGGAAAGCCCCAGGTCGTCGGCAGCCCGGCGACGTTGTAGGACTCCTTCACGGTCAGCGGCAGGCCGAGCAGCGGCCGGCGCTCGCCGCGCGCCAGGCTCGCATCGGCGGCGTGCGCCGCCTCCAGCGCGCGTTCGAAATCGCGCACGCAGATGGCGTTGATCTTGTCGTCATGTCGCGCGATGCGGTCGATCGCGAGCTGTGTCAGTTCGACCGAAGAGATTTCGCGATCCGCCAGAGCCTTCGCCGTGTCGACGGCGGTCGCGAACGTCCATTGCGATGCAGCCAAGGTCCTGCTCCCATGCTCGTGGAGCTCCTTTGTACTCCGGGCGAATGGCAGGCGCTTGACCGAAATTGCGCAGGCCCGTCGTCAGCCTGGCAGCATGCGCTGCATGATGCGGTCGCGATAGACGAAGATGTGCGCCAGGGCGGCGCCGACATGGACGACGATCAGGATCAGCAGCAGCCATTCGGCCGCCTGGTGCAATCCGTCGATGGCGCGGTTGCCCGCCGGGTTGCGGCCGGCCAGCATCGGCAGCGGAAACAGATAGAAGTAGGATACGCTCCAGCCGCGGAACGAGGCGAACAGCCAACCGGTGACGGTGCTCGCCAGCACCATCACATAGAGCATCCAGTGCACCGCCTCCGAGCTCAGCCGCTGCCATGGCGGCAGCGAGCTCTCGGGCGCGACCGGATGCGTCAGCCGCCAGACGAAGCGCACCACGATCAGCGCCAGGATGGTGAGGCCGAAGGAGATGTGCAGGATCATCGGCGCGCCGGGCGGCGTGTTGGCGTGCAGGTCCGGCATCAGCCAGCCGATCGGATATTGGATGGCGAGCAGTGCCACCACCAGCCAGTGCAGGATCTTCGCAGGCGTGCCGTAATGCAGGCGTGGTGTCATGGCGAACAGTCCATTGTGATCGGTCGGCATCGCGATCGGTCTGGCGCAATCCGTGGGCTTGGCCCGGAGTTCCGCAGCCAGCCGCGCGGCAGGTGGCTAGGCCGCTCCTATCAAGATCCCCACCCCAAGCACGATGATGCCGCCGAGCACGATCTGGAACACCGCCTGCAGGAAGGGTGTGTCCATGTAGCGCGCGCGGATATAGGCGATCGCCCACAGCTCGAAGAACACGACGAGGCTGGCGATGGCGGTGGCGATCCAGAACGCGTTGGGCCAGGAGTCGGGGACGAGATAGGGCATGGTGTGGCCGAGGCCGCCGAGCGTGGTCATCGCGCCGCAGACCGCGCCGCGCAGCCAGGGCGAGCCGCGGCCCGTCAGCGAGCCGTCATCGGACAGCGCCTCGGCAAAGCCCATGCTGATGCCGGCGCCGATCGAGGCGGCGAGACCGACCAGGAAGGTCTGGAAGTTCTGGTGGGTGGCGAAGGCGGCAGCGAACAGCGGCGCCAGCGTCGAGACCGAGCCGTCCATCAGTCCGGCAAGGCCTGGCTGCACATATTGCAGCACGAATACGCGCCGGCGCGTCTCGTCCTCCTTGTCGCGGACGTCAGGACTCAGGATCTTGTCGGTCAGTTTCGCCGCGACCTTCTCATGCCCCTTCTCGGCCTCGGCGAGGTCGCCCAGCAGGCGGCGCACGCCGACATCCTTGGCCTGCTCGGCGGCCTTGGCGTAGAAGCGCTCGGCCTCGAACTCCATCGTGCCGACCTCCTTGCGGATGGCATCGAGCGACAGGTTCTTGGTCAGCCAGATCGGGCGGCGCTGCATGAAGCCCTTGACGTTCTCGCGTCGGATCGGCGGCAGGTTCTTGCCGAAACGCTCCTCATAGAGCTCGAGCAGCATGTGCCGGTGGCCCTTTTCCTCCTCGGCCATCTGCTCGAACAGCTTGGCGGAGTCGGGATAGCGCTCCGCCAGGTCCTCCGCGAAGCTCATATAGATGCGGCCGTCTTCCTCTTCGGCCGAGATCGCGATCGCCAGGATCTCGCGCTCTGTGAGGTCGGCAAAATTCTTCATTCCAAGGTCCCCGGATATGCCGTTCTCAACATTCGAGTGTTTAGAACGTTTCTAAAGTCTATACGGATTTGCCGCAGCGCGGTCAAACTGCTGCCGCGGCGCGGTCTCGAAACATTTCGTGACGACGCATTCAGGCCTCAGTCATGGAACCTCGATGCAAATTCATTGTTCGCGTTCCGCTTTGCTAGCTAAGGAGTTCCAATGGACAGCGTCAAATACCGGCTGAACGATCCAGGGTTGGCGCCGCGCCGCACCCGGATGGATATTCCGGGTTGGGCCGGTGAGCGGCAGCCGCGCGCGAATGGCTCGCATGAGCAGGTCTGGCATTGCGTACCATTCTCAGAAGGTGCGCAATATGGCATCGAGCTGTTCTATCCGTATGATTTCGAGCTGAGGGTCACGACCCGCGACGGCAAGCTGGAATTCGCCGGTGAATGGGGCGAGCCGCCGAGCCCGAGCCTGCAATGGCCGCCATTCCGCAATTTCGGCGATGCATTCTACACCTATCAGATCCTGCTCGATCTGAAGGTCCCCAAGGGCTTTGCGATCCGGACCGAGCCGCATCCGCGCTTCTACACCGATCGCACCGATACCTGTCCGATCGCGGTGCCGGCGCTGGTGCGCAATTTCTGGCCGATGCTGTTCTTCTGCGTGTTCAAGGCGCCCGCCGAAGGCCGCACGCATATCTTCCGCCCGGGCGAGCCATTCGCACAGGTGATCGTGATCCCGGAAGAGGCGAACTTCACGGTCGAACCGATGAGCCCTGACGAGGCGGCGGAGCGCGAGCTGCAGTCGCGCCGCATTCACGCCAGCCGCCCGACCCTTGGCAAGGAGACCGAATGGGTCTCGAGCACCAATACGGTGTTCGACGGCACCTATCGTCATCTGCACCGCGCCGCCAAGGAGAAGGCACGCAAGTCGTGACGCTTCCGTTCTCCCAAGCGCAGAGGGCGCCGACCTCCCGGTCGGCGCCCTCTCTGGCTCTCATCGCACTGGCGATCAATAGCGATCGTAGTACCAGTGGTGATGGTGATGATGGTGGTGGTGATGGTAGTACCGGCGCGGTACCACATAGACCCGGGGGCCGTAGCCGTACCCATAGCCAGGGCCGTAGCCATAGCCGCGCCAGTAACCGTGATGGTGGTGGTGATGATGGTGGTGATGGTACCACTGCGCCAGCTGCACCTTCGGCTCGGTCTCCGGCGGCGCCTGCTCGTCGAGCGCCTGCAGCACCTTGGCCGCATTCGGGATCGGCTCGAGCAGGTCGGCGTAGGAGTTGGCCTTCAGCACGTCGCTCGGGGCCGGAGCCGCTGACGCCTGCGCCGTGCCGAGCGCGCCGACAGCGGCGACCGCGCCCAACAAGCCTGCGATCTTCTTATCCATAAAACCTCTCCTGATGCGCATCGCCCGGATGCAAAAACGTCAACCCCGATTGTTCGTTCCTCGAATCGCCTAATAAGTCGGAACGGCGTCCGAAATCAGGCTGTCGATTTGTTCAGGAACGTGAACAGAAGCTCATTGACATGGTCAGGTTGCTCCTGCTGCACCCAATGGCCGGCACGATCGATCAGCTCGCACAGGATCATGTTGGTGCACACTCGGGACTGCATCGCTTCGAACACACCGGGCCCTTGGTAGATGCCCCAGTCTTGCAGGCCGGAGATGAATGCAGACGGAACGTCGATGGTGCGATCCGACCACGTCTGCAATTCCGCGTCGAACAGGCCTGACGTGCCGCAGCGATACCATTGCAGGCCGCCCTGGAAGCCGTTCCGTTCATATTCGGCGGTATAAACCGCGAGCTCGCTGTCGGGCAGCCAGCGATTAGCTGCGATCGCCGCCGCGTCGGGCATCTCCTGGGCGACCGTCTCGGCCATCGTCTTGTCGAGCTCCATCACGTAGTAGGTCGGCAGCTTGGCTAGCTCGTCTGCATTCCAGGCTTGGAGCGGACAGGGTGCGTTGCCCGACCAGTCGGCGCTCTTGTGATGATAGTACGCGCGCAGGAAAGCATGCAGGCCTTGCGGCGCCCGATGCATGTCGGCGTTGGCCTCTGGTGTCGAGTAGTACCATTGATAGTGCTTGCGCGGACGCGACAGCGCGGCCAGCTCGCGGTGCACGGGGTCCTGCTGCGGCGTGAGGGGATGATCCGCGATGCCGAACGGCGCGGCCGGCGGCCCCGCGAACGGCGCGCTCATCATCACGACAGATCGAAACACATCGGGGCGGATCACCGCGCACCACGCGGCGACGAAGCTGCCGAAATCGTGGCCGACCACGGCCGCCACATGGCGATGGCCGAACGCATAGACGACGCCGAGCGCATCGCGCACCAGATTGGTGAAGCGGAACGGGGCGAGGTCGCCACCATACTCGGGGCTCCAGCCGGTGGTGCGGCCATAGCCACGCTGGTCCGGCGCCAGCACATGATAGCCGGCTGCCGCCAGCGCCGGCATCACCTTGCGCCAGCTGAAGGCGAGCTCGGGAAAGCCGTGCAGCAGCAGCACACACGGCCGTCCCGGCGTCTCGAAGCCGGCCTCGAGCACATGCACGCGCAAGCCGTTGATGCCGTCGACGAAGCGGGAGCGGATGGAGGGGGGCAGCGGGAGCGGGGCAAGAGACTGAGACATGGCGTGTACTCTCCTCGCGTCGTCCCGGCGAACGCCGGGACCCATAGCCACAGGATAACGTGGCCGGGCGTGCTGGCAGCTCCAGCCTTCGCAGAATTCAAAACGGTGGCGATGGGTCCCGGCGCAAGGCCGGACGACAGCCCGCCTGGGGGTCAGGCCGCGCCCTTCTTCGGCCAATAGCGTTCGCGCAAATGGCGTTTGACCAGCTTGCCGGTCGGGGTGCGCGGCAGCTCCGGCTCGAAGTCGATCGAGCGCGGGCATTTGATCGGCGACAGATGCTGGCGGCAGAACAGGATCAACTGCTCCTCCAACGCCTTGCCGGCACGGGACATGTCGTGCGGCTGCACCACTGCCTTGACCTCTTCTCCCATCTCCTCGTTCGGCACGCCGAACACGGCGACATCAGCGACGTCGGGATGGGTGATGAGAACGTCCTCGGTCTCCTGCGGGTAGATGTTCACGCCGCCGGAGATGATCATGTAGGATTTGCGGTCGGTGAGATAGAGGAAGCCGTCGGCATCGAGATAGCCGACATCGCCGAGCGTCGACCAGCCCTTGTCGTTGTAGGCCCGCTTCGTCTTCTCCGGATCGTTGTGATAGGAGAATACAGGTGCGTCGGCGAAATAGACCGAGCCGATCTCGCCGGTCGGCAGCTCCTTGTCGTCCTCGCCAAGAATCTTGATCTTGCCGACGACGGCGCGGCCGACGCTGCCGCGATGCTCCAGCCACTGCTTCGAGGTGCACACGGTGACGCCGTTGCCTTCGGAACCGGCATAATACTCGATCAGGATCGGTCCCCACCACTCGATCATCTTCGCCTTGACGTCGACAGGGCAGGGCGCGGCGGCGTGGATCGCGCCCTTCAAGGTCGAGACGTCGTAACGCCTGCGCACATCGTCAGGCAGCTTCAGCATGCGCACGAACATGGTCGGCACCAGCTGCGACTGCGTGACCTTGTATTTCTCCACCAGTCGCAGGAAGTCCTCGGCGTCGAAATGCTCCATGATGATCGAGGTGCCGCCAAGCACGATCGCCATCATGTTGAAGCGCAGCGGCGCCGCGTGATAGAGCGGCGCCGGCGACAAATAAATGCTCTCGGCATTCATGCCGCACATGTCGGCGCAGAGCACGCGCAGGAACTGATTCGGCGCCTCGATAGGATTGCCTTCAAAGTCCTTCTTGATGCCCTTGGGCCGCCCGGTCGTACCGGACGAATACAGCATGTCATAGCCGGCGACCTGGTCGGCAATCGGCGTCTTGGGCTGCGCGCCAGCCTCCTTGTCCCAGGAGCGGAAGCCGGGTTCGGGCTCGTCGACCATGAAAAACATCGGGCCATTAGCCGCGGTCACGAGATCGCGGACCTGCTCGGCGCATTTCGGCGAGGTGATGAAGACCTTGGCGCCGCAATCCTTGATGATGTAGGCGATCTCGTCCTTGGTGAGATAGCGGCTGATCGCGGTGTAATAGAGGCCGGAGCGCTGCGCGGCCCATGCGATCTCCATGAAGGCGAGCCGGTTCTCCATCAGGAAGGCGATGTGATCGCCGGCTTTCAGCCCCAAAGCGCGGAACAGCTGTGCACCCTGGTTGGAGAGCTCGTCGAGCTCGCGATAGGTGATGGCCTTGCCGGTCGCCGCCATCTGATAGGCGATCTTGTCGGGATGGCTCTGGGCATGAATGGAGGGGTGGGTCATGAGGGGCACACCGCTGATCTGGAAAAAAGCTGTCGTCCCGGCCTCGAGCCGGGACCCATAACCACAGGAGCCTGTGGTGAGAGCAAGCTGTGGCTCCAACTCGCCCGACATTCAATTCGGTGGCTTTGGGTCCGGCTTTCGCCGGGACGACACCGTTATTGAGGCGGGACCTACAGCCGCTCCACGATCGTCACATTCGCCATGCCGCCGCCTTCGCACATGGTCTGCAGGCCGTAGCGCTTGTTGCGCTGCTTCAGCGCATGCAGCAGCGTGGTCATCAGCTTGGTGCCGGAGCCGCCGAGCGGATGGCCGAGCGCGATCGCGCCGCCATTGACGTTGAGCCTCTCAGGATCGGCGCCGGTGGTCTTGAGCCAGGCGGTCGGCACCGAGGCAAAGGCCTCGTTGACCTCATAGAGGTCGATGTCGTCGATCGACATGCCGGCCTTCTGCAGCGCGCGCTGCGTCGCCGGCAGCGGCGCCTCCAGCATGATGACGGGATCGCCGCCCATCATCGTCATGTGATGCACGCGCGCGATCGGCTTGACGCCGAGCGACTTCAGGCCGCGCTCGTTGACGACCATCACGCCCGAGGCGCCGTCGCAGATCTGGCTCGCGGTCGCCGCCGTCAACTTGCCGTTCTCGGCGATCAGCTTGACGCCCTTGATGCCGTCCAGGCTGACATCGAAGCGGATGCCTTCGTCGATATGGTGGGTGTCGGTCGAGCCGTCCGCGCGGGTAATCTGCAGCGGGACGATCTCGTCCTTGAAATGGCCGGCTTGTGTCGCGGCAATCGCGCGTTGATGACTATTATAGGCGTATTCGTCGAGCTCGTCCTTGGACAGCCCGTACTTCTCCGCCATCATCTCCGCGCCGGTGAACTGGCTGAACTGGATATTCGGATAGCGGCTCTGCATGTTCGGGCTCATGTAATGCCCGAAGCCGTTCTTGGCCGGCAGCGTCGAGGCGAGGCCCATCGGCACCCGCGTCATCGACTCCACGCCCGCGGCGATCACGACATCCATCGCGCCGGACATCACGGCCTGGGCCGCGAAATGCAGCGCCTGCTGCGAGGAGCCGCATTGGCGGTCGATCGAGGTGCCCGGCACGCTCTCCGGCAGCTTCGAGGCCAGCACCGCGTTGCGCGCGATGTTGGTGGACTGCTCGCCGGTCTGCATCACGCAGCCCATGATGACGTCCTCGACCTGGTCCGGCGCGGCGCCGGAGCGCTCGACCAGCGCGTCCAGCACCTTCGCGGCGAGATCGGCCGGATGCCAGCCGGCCAGGCGGCCTCCTTTGCGACCGCCGGCCGTGCGTGCAGCCGCGACGATATAGGCTTCCGCCATGACGTTTCCTCCCTAGACTTGGTGTTCGTAATTGGCGCCGATTTAAATGCGCGATTGAGCCTTAGTCAATCGATCAATTAACTCTTGAGATCAACTCTGGCTTCGGCTTATCTGGCTCAATCATTAGCGAGACACGTCTTGAGACCACAGCTTCAGAACAGCGTGCCGGAGAAACTTCCCGCGGGGCGGAATGCCACCGCGGAGAAGCTGTTGGATGCGGCGAGCGAGCTGATGATCGCGCGCTCCTCGATCGAGATTTCGCTGAGCGACATCGCGCAGAAGTCCGGCGCCAACGCCGCGCTGGTCAAATACCATTTCGGCAACAAGGATGGCCTGCTGCTGGCGCTGCTCGCGCGCGACGCCGCGACCGAGGTGGCCAATCTCGAATACCTCCTGGCGCAGCCGATTTCGCCGACGGCCAAACTGAAGCTGCATATCAGCGGCATCATCCGCGCCTATCACCGGTTTCCCTATATGAACCGGCTGATCCATTATCTGCTGCATGAGAGCAGCGCCGAGGCGGCCGACGAGGTGTCGAAGTTCTTCGTCGCGCCGCTCTTGGATTTCCACCGCCGGCTGATCGAGGAGGGCGTCGCCCAGGGCGAGTTTCGCGCCGTCGATCCGGTGCTGTTCTACACCAGCCTGATCGGCGCCTGCGATCATCTGTTCTTCGGCCGCCATGCGATGTCGCGCGCCATCGGCGTGGGTCCGGTCACCGATGATGTCTGCCGCCAGTACATCGCCCATATGGAGGCGCTGATCTGCGGCGGAATATTGCAAGGGGCGAGTGGCGAATAGCGGCTTCCCTCTATTCGCTGCTCTCTACTCGCTATTCGCCAATAACAAAAGACGGAGGAACCATCATGCAGTTGAACAATGTTGCCGTTCTCATCACCGGCGGTGGCTCGGGTCTCGGCGCTGCCACGGCACGCGCCATGGCGGCCAAGGGGGCCAAGGTGGCCGTGCTCGATCAGAGCCTGGAGAATGCCGAGAAGGTCGCCGCCGAGATCAAGGGCGTCGCCTTGCATGCCGACGTCACCAATGAGGACCAGGTCAAGGCCGGCATCGCCAAGGCCGAGGCCGCGCACGGCATCGCCCGCGTGCTCGTGAACTGCGCCGGCATCGGCGGCTCGCAGCGCATCGTCGGCAAGGACGGCGTCTATCCGCTCGCCAAGTTCGCCCGCATCATCAACGTCAACCTGATCGGCACCTTCAATGTGCTGCGGCTGTTTGCGGAGCGCCTGGTTACCGCCGAGCCGATCGGCGAAGAGCGTGGCGTTGCCATCAACACCGCCAGTGTTGCGGCCTATGAAGGCCAGATCGGGCAGATCGCCTATTCGGCGTCGAAGGGCGGCGTCGTCGGCCTGACGCTGCCGGCCGCGCGCGATCTCGCCAGCCAGAAGATCCGCGTCAACACCATCGCGCCCGGCCTGTTCCTGACGCCGCTGCTGATGGGTCTGAACGAAGAAGCCCGCAAGAGTCTCGGCGCCCAGGTGCCGCATCCGGCCCGTCTCGGTGATGCTTCGGAATACGGCAACCTTGCGGTCCACATCGTCGAAAACCCGATGCTGAACGGCGAAACCATCCGTCTCGACGGCGCCATCCGCATGGCGCCGCGCTAGTCGTTCCATCTAAGGTGCCCCCTCTCCCCTTGTGGGAGAGGGTGGCGCGCGAAGCGCGACGGGTGAGGGGTCTCTCTCAGCGCGTGAGAATGTCGAGATAAACCGCTCACCCGAGCGAATCCGGGGCTGATGTCGGTGATGCCCTCTCCCTCAAGGGGAGAGGGCGCAGTAACGACCTCCGGCGCATTGTTGAAGCGAGCGAGCTTTGCATGTCCCAACCGCTGCTGATCGAGCACGACAATGGTGTCGACCGGGTGACGCTCAATCGTCCGGACAGTCTCAATGCGCTCGATTCCACGCTGATCGACGCGCTCAATACCTATTTCGAGGGTCTGCAGCGCAATCGCACCACGCGCGTCGTGGTGCTGAAGGGCGCGGGACAGAATTTCTGCGCCGGGCTCGACCTGAAGGCCGCGATGCAGCGGCGTGGCGGCGTCAACGAGCCGCCCAGCGTAACCGAGTCGCTCGACTCGCAGCGGCGCATTGCGGACATCGTGATGCTGATGCGGCGCTGTCCGCAGCCGATCATCGCGCTGGTGCAGGGCGCGGCCGCCGGCGGCGGTTTCGCGCTGGCGCTGGCCGCTGACATCCGCATCGCCTCGCGCTCGGCGCGGATGAATTGCGCCTTCGTCAAGCTGGGACTCGGCGGCTGCGACATCGGCACCAGCTACTTTTTGCCGCGCCTCGTCGGCGTGTCCATCGCCTCCGAGCTCATCCTCACCGGCCGCTTCATCGGCGCCGAGCGCGCGCTGATGGTCGGATTGGTGTCGGAGATCGTCGAGGAGGACATGCTCGAGAGCGCCGCCGCGCCCTTCATCGATGCGATGATGAGCGCCTCGCCGGTCGGGCTTCGGCTGTCGAAGGAGTGTCTCAACATGAGCGTCGACGCCGCATCGATCGATGCGGTGATCGCCATGGAGGATCGCAACCAGGTGCTGTGCAGCCGCTCGGAGGATTTCAAGGAAGGCATTCAAGCCTTCCTTGAGAAGCGCAAGCCGGTCTATACCAACCGCTAGATATCAAGATCCGTAAAGGACGATATTTCGGGAGACGCAAAATGGACGGGACGGCAGCGAAGGTGCTGGAGAAGCCGGCATTCCGCAAGGTCAATTGGCTGGCGCGCGACATCGACGTCGAACGCCGTGCCGATGGCGTCATCATCATCAAGTCGCGCATTCCGCTGCAGGCCTATGAGCCGCATCTCGCCGCGCCGCTCGCCCGCTGGGCCAAGGAGGCTCCGACGCGGACCTGGCTCGCGCAACGCAGCGGGCCCGAGCGGCAATGGCGCAAGCTGTCCTATGCGGACGCCAAGCGCACCGTCGATGGGCTGACGCAAGGACTGCTCAATCTGAAGCTCGACGGCCGTCCCGTTGCGATCCTCTCCGGCAATTCGATCGAGCATGCGCTGCTGACGATGGCCGCGATGCAGGCGCGGCTGCCGGCGGCGCCGGTGTCGCCGGCCTATTCGCTGATGAGCCACGATCATCTCAAGCTCAAATATCTATTCGGGCTGGTGAAGCCGGGCGTCGTGATGGTGCAGGACGGCCCGGCCTTCGAGAAGGCGCTGAAGGCGCTCGACCTCGACGGCGTGACCGTGATCCATGTCGCGCGTCCGTGTGACGGCGTTCCGAGCGTCGGCTTCGCCGATCTGGCGGCGACGCCGGTGACATCAGAGGTCGCGGCGTCGGTCGCGCAGATCACGCCGGAGACCGTCGGCAAACTCTTGTTCACCTCCGGCTCGACCGGCATGCCCAAGGCGGTCATCAACACCCAGCGCATGATGTGCGCTAATGCGGCGATGATGATGCAGACGCGCCCGCGCGGGCCCGATGCGCCGATCTCGACGGTGCTCGACTGGATGCCATGGAATCACACCATGGGCGGCAATGCGCTGTTCAATCCGCTGCTGATCGAGGGCGGGACGCTGTACATCGACGATGGCCGGCCGATGCCCGGCCTGTTCGACGAGACGATCAGGAATCTGCGGGAGGTGTCGCCGACCTACTACGCCAATGTCCCCGCCGGCTACGCCGCGCTGGCGGCGGCGATGGAGAAGGATGACGCGCTGTGCCGCTCCTTCTTCAAGGATCTGGGCATCATGGCCTATGGCGGCGCGCGCCTGCCGGATGATCTCTACGAGCGCATGCAGGCGCTGGCCGTGAAAACAACCGGCGAGCGGATCGTGTTCTACACCGGCTGGGGCTCGACCGAGACGGCGCCGACCTCGACCGGCACCTATTGGAACACCGAGCGCGTCGGCCTGATCGGCCTGCCATTCCCCGGGGTCGAGCTGAAGATGGTGCCGACCGGCGACAAATACGAGCTGCGGCTGCGCGGCATCAACGTGATGCCCGGCTATTTCGGCCAGCCCGAGCTGACCAAGAAGGCGTTCGACGAGGAGGGTTTCTACTGTATCGGCGATGCCGGCGTGTTCGTCGATCCCGATGATCCGGCGCAGGGCATCATCTTCGCCGGCCGCGTCGTCGAGGATTTCAAGCTGACCACCGGCACCTTCGTGCATGTCGGTTCGCTGCGTACCGATGCGATCGCCGCCGCCACCCCGGCCGTCCATGATGCGCTGGTGACGGGGCAGGACCGCGACTATGTCGGACTGCTGGCGTGGCCCAATCTGCATGCCTGCCGGCAGCTGGTCGGCAATCCCGAGGCGACATTCGCGGACGTGGTGAAGCATCCGGCCGTTATCGATTGCGTTCGGCGCGGCCTCGAGGCCCACAACAAGGAGTGCGAGGGTGCAAGCAGCCGGCGCATCGGCCGCGCGATGCTGATGGTCGAGCCGCCGTCGATCGATGGCCATGAGCTGACCGACAAGGGCTATATCAACCAGCGCGCCGGCCTCGAACGCCGCGCCGCGCTGGTCGAGCGGCTCTATGCCGCCGAGCCCGACAGCGACGTGATCATACTGTGATGAGTCCCCGCTCTCTCTATTCGTCATTCCGGGATGCGTGCGAAGCACGCAGGCCCGGAATCCATAACCCCGATCGGGCGTATGGATTCCGGGCTCGCGCTCCGCGCGCCCCGGAATGACGGAGATACTTTCGAATATCAAAGGCGAGTGACACCCATGAACTTCGATTTCTCCGACGACCAGAAGCAGTTGCGGGACCAGGCGCGGAAATTCCTCGCCGAGAAGTGTCCGCCCAAGGCGGTGCGCGTCGTGCTTGACGGGCAGGCACCCTATGACCGCGCGCTGTGGAAGGGCTTTGCCGAAATGGGCTTCCTCGGCGTTGCCATTCCGGAAGAATATGGCGGCGCGGGCGCCGGCCATCTCGAGCTGTGCGTGATTGCCGAGGAGGTCGGCCGCGCGCTGGCGCCGGTGCCGTTCTCATCGACGGTGTATCTCGCCGCTGAGGTCCTGATGCTGGCCGGCAGCGATGCGCAGAAGCAGGCGTGGCTGCCGAAGATCGCGAGCGGCGAGGCGATCGGCACCTTTGCGCTGTTCGAGGGCACGGGCAATCCCTCTCCGAAGGCGATCAGGCTGGACGCGGCGAACGGTGTCCTCAATGGCGTCAAGACGCCGGTCGCTGACGGCGCCATTGCCGATCTCATCATCGTCGCGGCGCGCACCGCCTCGACCGGCCGCGACAGCGACATCTCACTGTTCCTCGTCGATGCGAAGGCCGGCGGTGTCGACGCCAAGGCGTTGACCAATCTCGATCCGACCCGTGGCCAGGCCGAGCTCACGTTCAAGACCTGCAAAGCGGAGCCGCTCGGCGCTCCCGGCGAGGGGTGGAGCATCATCACCCAGGTGCTCGATCGCGCCGCGGTGCTGACGGCGTTCGAGCAGGTCGGTGGCTCGGACCGCGCGCTGGAGATGGGCCGCGACTACGCGTTGGATCGTATCGCCTTCGGTCGTCCGATCGGATCGTTCCAGGCGGTCAAGCACATGCTCGCCGACATGTATGTCTCTGCGACCCTGGCGCGTTCGAACGCCTATTACGGCGCCTGGGCGCTCTCGACCAACGCGCCTGAATTGCCGGAGGCTGCGGCATCGTCGCGGATCAGCGCGACGCAGGCCTATCAGCACTGTGCCAAGAACAACATCCAGGTCCATGGCGGCATGGGCTTCACCTGGGAGTTCGACTGCCACATGTACTACCGCCGCGCCAACGCGCTCGCGCTCGGCCTTGGCAGCCTGTCCTACTGGGAAGACCAGCTGATCGACCGCATGCGCAAGCGCAATGCGGCGTGAGTCAGAGCCGAACATGCCGTCGTCATTGCGAGGAGCCGCAGGCGACGAAGCAATCCAGTGTCTTCGTTTGGCCCTGGATGGCTTCGCTTCGCTCGCAATGACGCTGACGAGATCGACCGGTCAATTGCTACCAGAGCAGGGTCTGAACCATGAATTTCGATGACACTCCGCAGGAGGCCGCGTTCCGCAGCCAAGCCCGGGCTTGGATCGCCGCCAACGCGCCGAAGGAATATGAAGACGAGCTGCGCGCCACCTCGCTTGGCCGTGTCGGGCTGAAGAACGCCGATATCCTTGAGGTCGCCAAGGCCTGGCAGAAGAAGAAGGCCGATGCCGGCTGGGCCTGCCTGCATTGGCCCAAGGAATATGGCGGCCGCGGCGCCTCGCCGATCGAGCGCGTCATCTGGCAGCAGGAGGAGGGGCCGTTCGGCAAGCTCTCCGGCCTGTTCATCATCGGTCACGGCATGTGCGGTCCGACGGTGATGGCCTATGCGTCCGAGGAGCATAAGCGGCAGTATCTGCCGCCGCTGGCGTCGGGTGAGAAGGTGTGGTGCCAGCTCTTCTCCGAGCCCGCGGGCGGCTCGGACGTCGCGGGCCTGCGCACCCGCGCCGAGAAGCGCGGCGACGCGTGGGTCATCAACGGTCAGAAGATCTGGACCTCGGGCGCGCATTACTCCGACTACGGCATCCTGCTGACGCGGACCGATCCGACCGTGCCCAAGCACAAGGGGCTCACCATGTTCTTCCTGGATATGAAGAGCAAAGGTGTCGAGGTGCGTCCGATCAAGCAGGCGAGCGGGCATTCGGACTTCAACGAGGTCTATTTCACCGACGTCGTGATTCCGGACTCGCAGCGGCTCGGCGCCGTCAATGACGGCTGGAACGTTGCCCTCACCACCTTGATGAACGAGCGCATGTCGATCGGCGCCGGTGTCGCGACCGGCTTTCCCGAGCTGTTCGCCTTCTGCTCCAACCTCATGCTGGACGATCGTCCGGCGATCGAGGACCGCAATGTGCGCTCCAAGCTCGCGAGCTGGGCCGTGAAGGCGAGCGGGCTGAAATACACCAGCATGCGCGCGATTTCCGCGCTGTCGAAGGGCGAGCGTCCCGGTCCGGAGAACTCGATCGGCAAGCTGGTCGCGGGACCCATGATCCAGGACGTGGCGGCCTACGCGCTCGATCTGCAGGGGGCGGCCGGCGTGCTGAGCGGTTCCGAGGCGGAGCTTGCCGGCAAATTCCAGGCGATGCTGCTGCGCGCCCCCGGCACCCGCGTCGAAGGCGGCACCGACGAGATCATGCGCAACATCATCGCCGAGCGCGTGCTCGGCCTGCCCGGCGACATTCGGGTCGACAAGGACGTGCCGTTCAACCAGGTGCCGACCAAGGGACGCGCCTAGACCCTTATCGTGAGGAGCTGCGCAGCAGCGTCTCGAAGGATGAGGCCCGTATCGGGGCCTCATGGTTCGAAACGGCGCCAAGGGGCGCCTCCTCACCACGAGGGGAAAGGCCTGACCCGAGATCAGCTATCCACTGACGCAAGAGAGCCACCATGAACTTCGATGACACTCCGCAGGAAGCCGCCTTTCGCGAGACCGCGCGTGCCTGGGTCGCAGCCAATGCGCCGAAGGACCTCGAGGCGGAGCTGGCGAGTTCCTCGCTCGGGCGCATCCGGCTCAAGCATGCCGATATCGTCGAGGTCGGCAAGGCCTGGCAGAAGAAGAAGGCCGAGGGCGGCTGGGCCTGTCTGCACTGGCCAAGGGAGTATGGCGGCCGCGGCGCCACGCCGATCGAGCGGGTCATCTGGCAGCAGGAGGAGGGCGTCTACGGCAAGCTGACGCAGCCGTTCCAGATCGGCGAGGGCATGTGCGGCCCGACGGTGATGGCCTATGGCAGCGAGGCGCACAAGCGGCGCTACCTGCCGAAGCTCGCCTCCGGCGAGGAGATCTGGTGCCAACTGTTCTCCGAGCCCGCCGGCGGCTCGGATGTCGCGGGCCTGCGCACCCGCGCTGAGCAGCGCGGCGATGACTGGATCATCAACGGCCAGAAGATCTGGACCTCGGGCGCGCACTACTCCGATTACGGCCTCCTGATCACGCGCACCGACCCCAACGTGCCCAAGCACAAGGGTCTGACGATGTTCTTCCTGGACATGAAAAGTCCCGGCGTCGAGGTCCGCCCGATCAAGCAGGCCAACGGCATGCAGGAGTTCAACGAGGTCTATTTCACCGACGTGGTGATCCCGGACAGTCAGCGCCTCGGCGCGGTCGGTGATGGCTGGAACGTGTCGCTGACCACCTTGATGAACGAGCGCATGTCGATCGGTGCAAGGCTCGCCACTGGCTTCCCAGAAATCTTCGAGTTCTGCACCAACCTGATGACCGACAACGGGCTTGCGATCGACGATCGCGCCACGCGCTCCAAGCTGGCGTCCTGGGCGGTGAAGGCGAGCGGGCTGAAATACACCAGCTACCGCGCGATCTCGGCGCTGTCGAAGGGCGAGCGACCGGGGCCGGAGAACTCGATTGGCAAGCTGGTGGCCGGTGTCATGCTGCAGGATATCGCGACCTATGCCATGGATCTCGAGGGCGCCGCAGGCGTGCTCACGGGCGCAGACGAACAGGTCACGCAGGGACAGTTTCAACAGATGCTGCTGACCTCGCCCTCGATGCGCATCGCTGGCGGCACCGACGAGATCCTGCGCAACATCATCGCCGAGCGCGTGCTCGGTCTGCCCGGTGACATCCGTGTCGACAAGGATGTGCCGTTCAACAAGGTGCCAACCAGGGGACGGAGCTAGGCCCTCATTCTGAGGAGCTGCGCAGCAGCATCTCGCCTCATGGTTCGAGACGGCGCTGGGCGCCTGCTCACCATGAGGGGAGGCCATCGGTCGGAGCGAGAACCATCCAATGCAAACAGATGCCGAAGCCGTGCAGACAGACCCCATTGCCATCCTCGAAGAGCTGATGGCCGCGCGGTTCTCCTGCCGCAGTTTCCGGATCGATGCGGTGCCGCGCGCGACCATCGAGCGCATCCTGACGGCGGCCCAGAAGACGGCATCGTGGTGCAACAGCCAGCCCTGGCGGGTCGAGATCACCTCGGGGGCGGCGACGGAGGCGTTCCGCAAGGTGATGTATGCGGCTGCGTCGAGCGGCAAGCCGGCCGCAGGCGACTTCCCGTTTCCGCGCGAATACAAGGGCGTCTATCTCGATCGGCGCCGCGAGAGCGGCTTCCAGCTCTACAACGCGCTCGGCATTGAACGCGGCGACAAGGCGGGCTACGCGCGGCAAGCGCTGGAGAACTACAACTTCTTCGGCGCGCCGCATGTGGCGATCATTCATAGCGACGAGGCGCTCGGCACCTATGGCGCGATCGACTGCGGCGGCTATGTGACGAGCTTCCTGCTGGCGGCGCAGGCGCTCGGCGTCGCCACGGTGCCGCAGGCGGCGCTGGCGTTTCATTCTGACCTGGTGCGCCAGCATTTCGGCCTTGCAGACGATCGCAAAATCGTCTGTGGCATCTCGTTCGGCTATCCCGACCTCAGCCATAAGGCCAATTCCTACCGGACCAGCCGTGCCGCGATCGCAGACACCGCCCGCTTCGTCGACAAATAGGATCATAACTTGGTGCGCTTGTGGCCAGTGTCACGGCCGCCAGCGCGCTCTTCAAAGCGGCTTAACCGCCGCAGATCAATTGCGTGTGTCCGGCCGACGTCGCGCCCCGGATCAAATGCACTGTGCGCGGCGGCTTGGCGGCAGCGAACTTGAGCCGTGCATTCGGGCCGAGGCGACCAGGCTTATCGCCTCCGGCCAGCTGTGGATCGGGCCACATGTTCAAACTGCATCTAAATCAATGGCTTGATAATCAGCCGGAGATAGGCTCGCTCTCGATCGGCGGGCGATGGGATATGAAACTTGGCTGCGAGCCGCTAATTGTTGGTGTTGGTTGACGGGGGCGAACATTTTTCCTTGAGTTCATGGGCCTCCAGCAACGATATTGACAAAATCCTTTCTAACATTTTGAGTTGCATCGCGCGAGCGTCGACAATGCAAAATTGCAGACGCTCAATGATCTTCTCGATTGAAGGTTCAGTCACGGCTCAAAACCTGAAGTGTCAGCTATGGATTCTATGAACACGCCGTCCAACCTTTACGCCCTGGAGGTGGATGAGGCGACGATCCTAGGTCACCGTCTCCTGAAGGCCTTCCACAAGCTGAGGCTGACGCGGCACCGTGAACAACTCATTGCGCTGGCTGAAAGGCTGGCGGAAGATGAAGAAAGATATCCGGCAGGGCCTGGCGGCTGACGCCTTCGAGTCCCTGCCAGGTCAGGGTCGGACGGGTGAGGCCGATCTGGCTGCACAGCGACTTCCAGGTGCTCTCATCGCAATCGACAAGGACGGCCATGACGGCCATGCCGTCCATCATATGCGGCACTCCCAAGGGCTTCGCCTTCCAGCCGCATTTTTCGAAGCGGGGCAGCCACCAGGTTTCGAGGACGATCGAAAAACCGGTCAGCCCGATCGAGATGCCATATTCCATGATCGCGGTGAGCAGCAGCAGATCAATCCGTGGGCCGGCATGCTCGCCACGGCGTTCGGGGATGACAAAGATGCGCGACAGCTCATAGACGTCCGGGCGCTGGATCGGTCCGCGCAGATTGAGATAGGGAAAGATGTCGCTCATCAGCGTCGGCACCATTGTCGGCACCGCGCGCATCGAGCCGATCAGTTGGCCCTTGTCGATACAGAACAGATAGACCGAATCTTCGGTGTCGAATTGATCGATCTCGCGCCCGTCCGGACGATCGAGCGCCATCCATTTGCGTTGCTTGACATAGATCTCGTGACGCAGCCGGTAGTATGGATCAAAGTATTTCTCGTAGAGCGCGCGATTATCTCTGCGAACGACATGAATCTCAGGCATTGAAACCCCCGGTCGTCTGGAGCGGTTGGGGCCTGCAGATTGCCGATGTCCAATGATTGTTCCAGTGGCAAAAACGCCAGATCAGATCGTGATCTCGCCGTTGACAAGGGCGGTCGCAACAGTCGCCGTCTTGTTCTTGGTCTCCAGCTTGCGCTGGGCTTCTTCGAGATGCCAGCGAACGTTCCGCTCCGACACACCGAGGATGCGTGCGGTTTCCCACGCTGTCTTGCCACGCGCTGCCCAGCTCAGCACTTCGGCTTCGATCCTTGACAGGCGCCGGCTCTGCCCCCCCGACGTTGCACGCGCGAGGGCGCGGAGCCTCGAATGGGTAAAGATGCTGATCAGGTGGAGCGCGCCTCGGGCATCCGGCGCGAGATTGGGCCGCTCGCCCGCAAGGCTGACCGCGCCAACCGCATCGTCATAGTGGATGGGCACGCAGAAGCCTTCGTTCAATCGGAAGTCGCGCGCACGCGTCATCACCTCATGCGCCCCCGGCTCATCGTTGCGGTCATAGGGCGCTTCCGACCATGCGAATGGATTCAGAGTCGAGAGGCAGTGCCGCGGTATAGGATCGTAGCGGTGGAACTGCTCTCGGGCATACAGGTCGAACCATTCGCTCGGCCAGCCATTGGCCAGGATCGTATGCTGCAGCGACTGCCCGGGGGCCGGCACGCCGGCCATGATGTAAGCGTGGAAACCCAGGTCGCCGATCATCTTCTCGAATTGGGAGAGCACGCTTGCGCTGGTCTTCGATGCTTCGATCGCATCGACATAGTCCAGAGCACGTCGCCCCCAATATGCATCTATCACTTGCATGTGAAAGTCTCCGCCCGAAGCCAAGCTAGCCGCGCGCAAAAGGCTGTCAACCGCAAATTGGAGCTTTGTTGCGATAGTTCGTTGAACGTGTGTCAGCACACCGTCTGGATACAGTAGGATGCATGCAAAATGCAGAAGGTCTGCGAGTACATTGCGCTCAGAATCGTGGCCTTCTCTTCTCTGCAAACGATTTCATTCCCTCCTTTATTTCTTCTCCTTCCATGCTGTCCTGGTGTCTGCGGCGGGCTGCCGCCTCGTCGAGGGTCCCGCGGGCAAAGTCGTTGATAGCTCGCTTCATGCCGCGCATCGCGAGCGGGGCATTCGCGGCCAGCAGCGTTGCTAAGCGGCCAACCTCCGCATCGAGCGCGTCGCTTGCGACCATGCTGGTGAGATAGCCGATGCGCAGCATCTCCGCCGCGCCGATCTTCTCTGCCGTGAGGAAGAGGCGCTTGGCGTTGTCGATGCCGAGCCGGGAGACGTAGCGCTTGATGCCGTTCGGGTAGTAGTGCAGCCCGAGCCGCGCGGCCGGCATGAACATCTCGGCCGCGTCGATCCCGATGCGAAAATCGCATGCCAGCGCCAGGTCGGTCGATCCGCCATAGACCCCGCCATTGAGCCGGCAGATCGTCGGCAGGGCCAGATCCTCCAGCCGATCGACGACGCTCTCGAAGGACGGGCCCGTGCCGCCGGCTGGGCTCGTCTCGGCTGCGCCACCGATCGCGCCAAGGTCGTAGCCGGCGCTGAAGGCGCGTCCTGTGCCGGTCAGGACGAGGACGCGCAGGCTGGGATCGGCTTCGACGCGATCGAACAGGGCGATCAGGGCACCGAGATCTTCCGGCTGCAGACGGTTGAGATGTCGGGGGCGATTGAGCCGGATCGTGGCGCGCGCACCATCGATGGTCAGCACCGGCGTGCTCGGCGCCTCCGCGGCTTCCTCGGTCCGTTGGTGGGTCATGTCCTGTGCTCCATGGCGCGGCGTTGGTCTTCGGCGTCGATGCTCTGCAATAGATCCGGGTGGCGCGCCAGAGCGAGAATGGCGGTCCTCAACCGAAGCTGCCGAGGCCCGAGATCATCAGCATGGCGGCGACGACCGGGACCAGCGGCAGGACCGGCAGCAGGTCGCCAGACCTGTCGTGGCCCCGGTCACCACGGCCCACCACAGCGCGGAGGAATCGCGCCGCCGCACCATCAGGAAAGCCGCGAGCACCGACACGAGTGAGCATGATTCCACGACGAGCCCCGCCGCGGGCGGGGATCGCCGGGGACGATCTTGGCGATCCCGGTCTCCGCGAACAGCCATCCGCGACGTGGGGCACGCCTCAGCCGAGTACCACCGGTGCGGCGACCCCGGAGATCGTGTCGAGCAGGCCGTGCCCAGACCCGAGACACGCCGCGAGACGGCTGATCCGGGCGGCCTGGTGAACCCCGGCAGCCCGTTGGACGACAAAACAGCAGGGCATTTCCAGGGCAGGGCGATGATCCAGCGACCGGCGGGAGTCCACTGTCAGCCGGACCATGGCCGATCATTCCGAGCGCAACGGCCAGGGACCTCGCCCGCGCCAGGTGTCGTCTGTGTCTGTCGTCCGGTCGTCACGGCAAAGCGGGCCTTCAAGCCCAGGATGGGCTGCGGTTAGGCCATCGGCGGTGGGCGCCTGTCGCGGATCGAGCACTGCGGGGACATGGCGGCAAAGTGCTCTCAGCAGGGAAGGCCGGTCAACGATGCCAGGGGCTCGGCCGGGGGAGGCCGACCTCACGCCAGCATCGGCGGTGGGAATTTTTTCGTCCTGACTCGAATACCGGTTCAAACGTCGTCTGTTCGCCGTATATCACAAGTGGGCATTGACACGCTAAATTCGCCATGGAGGCCGGAACCAACTCGCCCGTCCTCCTGCATCCAAGAGTCTGGTTGATCCCGATGGATACCTCTCACCTGGTCGAACATGCAGGCGCCGCAGGCAGCCTCTTCGCGTCGATCTTCGTGGTCGCGACGCTGTCGATGCGGACGATGATCCCGCTGCGGGTCTTTGCCATCCTGACCAATGTCGTACTGATCGCGACGGCGTTGCCGATGCACAATTATCCCGTGCTGGTGCTGCACGGGGTGCTGCTGCCGCTCAACAGCTATCGCCTGCACCAGATGCTGCAGCTGGTTCGCGACGTGAAGCAGTCGGTCAACAGCGACCTGTCCATGGAGTGGCTGAAGCCCTTCATGACCGAACGCAAATGCGCGAGCGGTGAGGTGCTGTTCTACAAGGACGAGAAGGCTGACAGCATGTACTACATCGTCAGTGGCCGCTTCCGTCTGGTTGAATCCGGAATCGAGCTGCCGGTCGGGGCGATTGTGGGCGAGTTCGGCATGATATCGCCGTCCAATACGCGCACGCAGACGCTGGAATGCGTCGAAGGCGGGCTCGTGCTGTCGGTATCCTACGATCAGGTTGAGCAGCTCTACGTCCAGAACCCCGCCTTCGCGTTCTATTTCCTGCGATTGGCCAGCGCCCGGCTGTTCCAGAACATCGAGACCCTGGAGCGGCGGCTGGCGCAGCAATCTGCCGCACCGGCGGTGGTCGCCAAATCGGCGTGACCGGGGAGCGCTGACAGCCGTGGAAAGTGTCCGGTCCTCGCTGCGATATTTGTTTGCCGACATCATCGGCGACGCGGATGGCGAGCCGCCTTTCCTGCCGGCTGGCCTGCCGGACGCCGCCGCTGCCGCCGTCAGCGACGGCATTCATCTGCTGATGGACTATCAGGGCGCGCGTTACGCCCAGCTTTATGTTGATCGCCTCCAGCGCTTTGTGCGCCGATCGAACGTCGATGCCGCCGCGCTGTGCCGAATCGCACAGCTCCTGGCCGCACGCATGGCCTATGAGGATCCGATCCGCATCGCCCAGCTCAGATTGGCCGAACTGGAGGCGGGGCGGGCGATCCGCGGCCGCGACGGCGATGATCTCCGGCGGTTCCGGCTCGACGAACTGATCGGCGTGCTGCCACAGGCGCTTGCCGATTCGCTGCTCACGGGATTCGAGCAGATCGGATGGCTGGGGCGGCGCCGGCTCAAGGTCCGGTTCTCGACCCGGTCGCGTCTCGCGGTGCGTCGCCTGCGTATGATGGCGGGGCTGCGGCGCTGGCGGTTGCAGTCGGTGCGCTATGCCGAGGAGCGCGTCTGGGCCGAGCGGTGGCTCCACATGATCGCGCGTGCGCTGGACAAGCAGCCTGCTGCGGCGAGCGCTGTGATCGAGACAGCAACCATGATCCAAGGACAGGGCGACGGCTATCGCCAGGGCCTTGCGGATTGGCATGCGATCATCGACGGCCTCGTCAAGCCGACCTTCGACGGCGTGCTACCGATCTCGGACCTCGCCGCTGCCATCGCGGAAGCGCGCGCAGCGGCGATGCCGGATCCGCGCCAAGCGGCTCTGAAGCGCGCGATCGCGCAGATCCGCGTTCAGGCGCTCTCGGTCGAAGCGAACAGCCACGCGGCGGAGTGAGTTCGGCAGTGAGTGCCGCGCGTGCGCTCTGCGAGCATCTGCTTTGGCGAGCGGGCGGTAACCTTATCCTTCGCACGAGGGTTGAGAAGGGTAGCGGAGTGCGAATTGCGGTTCCCTTTCGCGTGCAATTCGGCGGCGGAGATGTCATAAACGTTCCATACGCGTCGAATTGGCCGGGTTTTCTCAACAGATTGCGCTGAACGCCTCCAGTTCCCGGTGCGTGCAAGGTTAGTCGTAGCGAGAGCGTCAGCTTTGTCTTTACCCTCTTTGTCGTCGCAGGTTCCGGTTGGTGCGCTGGTCGGCTGGATGCTGCTGCTCACTTTCAAGCACGTCATTGCTGATTTCGTTCTGCAAAATGCGTGGATGGCCTATGGCAAGGACCAGCGGAAGGGCTGGGCGCTGCCGCTCCTGGTGCACTGCCTGATCCACCTTGCGGTCGCCATGGTGCTGATCCTGATCGTGGCGCCGAAGTTCTGGTTCGTCGCGGTGGTCGACTTCGCCATTCACATCACCGTCGATCGCCTCAAGGGCATCTGCTCGTCGCGCTGCGGCGTGACCATCGAGCATCCCTGGTTCTGGACTTTGATCGGCGTTGACCAGGCGCTGCATCATCTGACCGGCTTCGGACTGTCGATCTTCATGGCGGCCAACGGCTGACGTCGCCGAGTCCCCCTTCGCCTTGCCGACTGGGGCGGTGGCTGACGGCCTGATCTCCGTTCTCCAACATGGTTAACCAGACGTTAGCGATTCGCGTCGCATCCTCTCGGCAAGAGGATCGAGCAATGTTTGCCAGCCGTAATGCCTTCGACAGCGACGACTGCCCGGTCGGCGATGAGCTTCTTGGCGCGCTCTACCGCGCGGACGAGAACGGGCTGCCCGCTCTGGTCGAGAGCGTGTCGGCCGATGTGAGGGCGATGCTGGCGCTATTCTGTTACCGTCGCGCCCATCTGCATTCGCTGGCGCTGGCGATCGCCTCCAGCTGCAGCGAGCAGGATCTGTCGGATGCTGGCGGACGCGTCGGCGCGGCGCTCTACGCCCAATCCCGCAAGAGCGGGCGGTCAGCCCCGCTGTCCAGCCGCAAGCCGATCTCCCTGTCGACCATGCCATTGTCGCCTGTCGCGCCACTCGACGACGAGCTCGATGACGAGCTTGCGCCCGTCACAACCTGAGCCGATTGTCAGGTCAGGTCAGGTCAGGTCAGGCAGGCCGAATTTGCGCCGCGCCATGGCGCATTCAGCGTCCCCCGGCATGCAGGTCCGGCAGACCTCCGGACGGATCGCGTAGATCCGGCAGGTAACCGCTTGCGCGATCTCGCCGTCGAGGGCGCAGCAGCGATCGTCCTCGCAGCGCATTCCCGACAGCCGCTCATTGACCAGCTCGGCCGGAATCAGATCGAGCGCTGCATCCTCCTCGATTGTGAAGCGCGGCCAGTTCGACGAATAGGCGCAGCAGGCGCCACAGCTCTGACAAGAGCTGGCGTCAGTCTGATTGGACGGTTGTTCAGACATCCTTGGGAACCTCCCACACCAGGCTGCGCCGCCATTTGGCGCGCAACGCTTCGCGGCGCTCGGGGTATTTGTCGTCGAGATAGTCCGCCTCGACCACGCGGTCGGTGCGGAAGCTGCGGAAGTCGTGGCGCAGTTCGCACCACGCGGCGAGGATGCGGACCGCGTCATGATAGCCGATCGCGATCGGCCAGATCACCCGCTCGCTGTCGCGGCCCTGCTCGTCGCGATAGCGGAGCCTGATCTTGCGGCCCTCGTGAATTTGCGACCGCGTGCGTGACATGTCGATGCGATCCGGCTCGCGGCTCCAGGGCCGCGGCGCCCGGCTCGCCGGCTCCAGCACGAACGGCCGCAGCCGCTCCGGCACGGTGTCGGCGATCTTCGCCATCAGGTCCTCCGCCGCGCGCGCCAGCACCGGATCGGCATTGACCGCCACCCATTGCGCGCCGAGCACGGCGGCCTCGATCTCGTCGGGCGTCAGCATCAATGGCGGCAGATCGAAACCCTTTTCCAGGATGTAGCCCATGCCCGCCTCGCCGCGGATCGGCACGCGCTGGCCGATCAGCGTGGCGATGTCGCGATAGATCGTGCGCTTCGAGGTCTCCAGCTCGGCCGCGATCGCATCCGCCGTCAGCGGACGCCGCGTGCGTCTCAGCACCTGGATGATCTGGAACAGCCGGTCGGCGCGTCTCATGGTGTGTCCTGCGGAAGCGATCACCCCGCCGATGCTGACAGGATGCTGGCAGCAGCCTGTCCTTATACCGGGCCAACAACGAGATTGAAGGGGTGATGTCGATGATGATGCTTTATGGCCTTGGCCTTGCCACCACGCTACTGCCGCTGCTGACACCATGGTGGCAGCAGCATGTTCGTAGCCTCCGGCGTCTGCTCAGGAAGTCGGGAGTGCTGTCATGATCACGCTGTTTGGTTTGGGCGCGGGCTTCGGCCTGCCGGAGATCAGCCCCTTCGTCACCAAGACGGAGGTCCAGCTGACGATGGCGGGCCTCGCTTTTCGGAAGCAGCGCGCGATGCCGCCGGCCTCGCCCAAGGGCCAGCTGCCCTTCATCGACGATGCCGGTGAGCTGATCGCCGATTCGACCTTCATTCGTGCGCATATCGAGCACCGCTATGGTTTCGATTTCGATTCCGGCCTCGATGTGCGCGCGCGGGCGCAGGCCTGGGCGTTCGAGCGCATGATCGAGCATCATCTCTATTTCGCGCTGGTCGGCGCGCGTTGGGTCGACCCGGTGAACTTCGCCAAGGGTCCCGCGCATTTCTTCGACGGTGTGCCGGCGGACAAGCGCGAGAAGCTGCGCGAGGACGCGCAGTTTCGCGTCGCCGAGAACTATCTGATTTCCGGGCTCGGCCGCCATGCGCCGGACGAGGACGTCGATCTCGCTGCGCGCTCGCTGCGGGCGCTGTCGGTGCAGCTCGGCGACCGGCCCTATCTGATGGGCGATCGTCCCTGCGGCACCGACGCGACGGCATTTGCGGTCATCGCCGGCATCCTCACGCCATTCTTCGACTCCGAGCTTCGCCGCCGCACCGAGACCTTTGGCAATCTCGTCGCCTATGCCGACCGCATGATGGTGCAGTATTTTCCGGAGTTCGATTGGGGGCGCGCGCAGCAGGCCGCCTGAGCTAGACGGCGGGTCGGGGCTCGCCCTTCAATCGCGCCAGCTCGGCTTCGAGCTCGGCGATGCGGGTGTCGCGGACGGCAATCGCCTCCGCGACATCGGCCGCATCGAACTTCTGCGGGATGTGTTGCGGGCAGTTGGTGTCCCAGGCCTCGATCGTGAACAGGATCACCTGCTCCGGACGCGCTCTGTAGCCCGCAGGCATCAGCGACTCTGTCAGCGCGGCATCGTCCTCGACGACGCGGGCCGTGCCCCAGATCTTGACGCGACGGCGATGCGCGTAGTCCATCAGGAAAATATAGGCGCGTGGGTTCTCCGACAGATTGCCCTGCGTGATGTATTGCCGGTTGCCGCTGAAGTCGGCGAACGCCAGCGTCCGGCTGTCCAGCACCTTGAGAAAGCCCTTTGGCCCGCCGCGATGCTGGATGTAGGGCTGGCCGTCGGCCGAGGCGGTGGCGAGATAGAAGCTGGTGGCCTCGGCGAGACGGTCGGCGAGATCAGCGTCGACCTCGCGGCGAAAGCCGCGCGTCTCCGCGACACGGGCATAGCTCTCGCGCGATCCCTTGCGGGCCTGGATCGCCTTGACGGCCGGTGAGAACATGACGTCGGCGGACGTCCGGGTGGCGGTCTGGGTCATGGCAATGACTCCTTGTCGATGCGGCAATGGCTGCCGCCGTCCCGCCAATATGGTCCCGCTTGGCGTCGGAAATAATCAGGCGGGTTGACACTGGATCATTGCAGATGCTGCAATGATCGGATGGATCGCATCGACGCCATGCAGGCCTTCGTCACGGTGGCCGATCTGAACGGCTTTGCGCCGGCGGCGCGGCGGCTGAAGCTGTCGCCCTCGGCGGTGACACGCCTGATCGCCGCGCTCGAAACGCATCTCGGCGTCCGGCTGCTGCAGCGCACGACGCGCTCGGTGACGCTGACCGATGCCGGCCGGCGCTATCTCGAGCGGACCAGGCGCATCCTGGCCGATCTGGAGGAGGCGGAACTCGCCGCCGAGAGCGAGCGCCTGCAGCCGGCTGGACGGCTGGTGGTTTCGGCCCCGGTCGGCTTCGGCCGGCTCCATGTCGGTCCCGTCATGGCGGCCTATCTGAGCCGCTATGCCGAGGTCGCCGCCGAGTTGCGTCTTGAGGATCGCCAGGTCAATCTGGTGGAGGACGGCGTCGATTGTGCGGTGCGCATCGGCCATCTCGGCGATTCCTCGCTGGTGGCCCGCCAGGTCGGCAGCATGCGTCGCGTTGTCGTCGGCGCGCCTGCCTACTTCAAGGATCATGGCGAGCCACGGACGCCCGAGGCGCTCGCCAAGCACCAAACCATCCAATTCGGCGCTGCCGATGATTGGCGCTTCGCAAAGGACGGCAAGGAGCTTCGGATCGCGGTCAGCCCGCGGCTGGTCACCAACAATGCCGACACCGCGATCCAATATGCCGAGGCGGGCGGCGGCGTGACCCGCGTGATGGCCTATCAGGCGGCCGACGGCTTGCGCGGCGACCGTCTCAAGCGGGTGCTGGCGAAATATGAGCCGCCCCCGGTCCCCATCCACATCGTGTTTCCGAGCTCCCGCCTGCTCTCGGCCAAGGTGCGCGCCTTCATCGACCTGATCGCCACGACCTGTGACTGGCGGTTCGGCTGACGGCGTCACGCCGGCTTCGGCACCAGGCGGAAGGTCGCGTTCGCGCGCGCGATGACCGTGTCATCGGCCAGCACCAGGCTCTGCGCGAAGCATATGGTGCGTCCGCTCTTGATCACGTCGCTCTCGACGCTCAGCCACTGCCCGATCCCGGCGCTGCCGATGTAATCGACGGCGAGATTGATCGTGACCAGCGACACCTCCCAGCCGAGCGCCTGAGCGCAACTGTAGCCCATCGCATTGTCCGCGAGCGAGGCGATCAGGCCGCCGTGGATCAGCCCGCGCGAATTGGTGTGCGGCGTCGCGAGCCGCAGGCCGAGGATGACGGCTTTGTCGGTCTTCTTGGCGTAGAGCGGCTCCCAGGGATCGGTGAACGGGCTCTTGCGAAAATGCGGTTCGAAGCCGGCGGGAATGCTGCTCATGCGGGTCTCAGTGATGGCTGGCGATGTCCCACAGTCAACGACATCAGCGCGCGTTTTGCACCGCCTACAAAGTTTCAAACGTCTTTTGCACCTGCGTTTGAAACGGTGCATCTCAGACGCTCTGACGGACCCCGCACGATGTCGCAGGCGCCCAGCCCTCCGATGCGGCAATTTCGTCCTGTGATGGTCGGACCGTGCAATTTCGGGTGCACGACAGATCCTTAACGTGTTAATGAAATGCCGTGCGTCTTCGACTTTGGTCTGTCATACTTGGCGCAACCGAAGCGATGGGCGCGCGCATTGCGGCGTGCAGCGATGGCAGGTGTGCCGTCACGCTTGCAATGATGTTTATATGCTATAACAATGAAGCAAAGGGTCCTCGAAGGCCCACCGATGGAAGGAGACGATCTCGATGAGGAAGACGCTTCTGGCGTTGGCGCTGGCTGCCGGTGTCACCCCCGCGCTCGCGCAGGACAAGACGTTCGATCTGAAGATCTCGCATTGGGTCCCGGCCAGCCATCCGCTGCAGAAGGCGCTGGAGGATTGGGCCGCGTCGGTCGAAAAGGCCTCGGGGGGCACCATCAAGGGCAAGGTGTTCCCGGCGCAGCAGCTCGGCAAGGCCTTCGACCATTACGACATGGCCCGCGACGGCATCGCTGATGTCACTTATGTGAACCCCGGCTATCAGCCCGGCCGTTTCCCGATCATCGGCGCCGGCGAGCTGCCGTTCCTGATCTCCGACGCCAAAGGCGGCTCCGAAGGCCTCGATGCATGGTACCGCAAATATGCCGAGAAGGAGATGAAGGACGTCAAGTACTGCCTGGCCTTCGTCCACACGCCGTCCTCGCTGCATACGCGGACCAAGAAGGTCACGCTGCCCGAGGACCTCAAGGGCATGAAGATCCGCCCGGCGGATGCCACCATCGCGAATTTCGTGACGCAGCTCGGTGGCACCAATGTGCAGTCATCCGCGCCCGAAGTGCGCGATATCATCGAGCGCGGCGTTGCCGACGGCGTGTTTTTTCCGGCCGGCTCGCTGGTGCTGTTCGGCGTCGACAAGGTCACGAAATTCCACATCGACGCGCCGATGTACGTGACGACCTTTGTCTTCGTCATGAACAAGGACAAGTACAACCAGATGTCGGCGGCGCAGAAGAAGGCGATCGACGACAATTGCAACACCGAGGCCGCGGGGCGGGTCGGCGAGCCCTGGGGCAAGTTCGAGGATGCGGGCGTGGACAAGATCAAGGCCGAAGCCGGCCAGGAGGTCTACAAGCTGACGCCGGAACAGACCGCAGCCTGGAAGAAGGCCTCCGAGCCGCTGTTCAAGACCTGGGCCGACGGCGTCAAGAAGACCGGCATCGACGCCGATGCCGCCATGACCGAGCTGAAAGCTTCACTCGCCAAGTACAACGCGCTGGCGCAGTAGAGTCTTCGATAGCCAAACTGTTGCGCGGCGGACGGTGCGCTCCCTCTCCCCGTTCTTCACGGGGAGAGGGTCGGGGGGAGGGGCAGCCAAGCGCACAGACCGTGCGGAGCGCCCCCTTCACCCGGGTCGCATCTGACGATGCAATCCGGCCTCTCCCCGCAGGCGGGGAGAGGCCGGGCCAACGCGCGCTGCGCAGCAACTCGCTCCACATCTTCGAGATGCAAACCTGAATTGTTAGAACGGGGACGCCATGCAGCGCGCCTTCATGGACCGGATCATCGACGGCATCGAGTGGATCGCCGCGTTCTTCGTCGGCATCGTCGCGCTCGACATCTTCCTGTCGGTCTTGCTGCGAAACACGCTGAACTATTCGATCCCGGATTCCTTCGACATCGGGCGCATGCTGCTCGGCATCCTGATCTTCTGGGGCATCGCTGCGACATCGTATCGCGGCACCCACATCACCGTGGATCTCATCTGGGGCAATGTCGGCCCGCGCTACCAGCGCTGGATCGACATCTTTGCCACCCTGGTGCTGCTGTTCGTCGTGACGGTGCAGACCTGGACCCTGTTCGACAAGGTGCGCGGCACCTATGAGGACAACGTCCTCACCTACGACCTGCACATGCCGACCTGGCCGTTCTTCGCCATCGCCTGGATCGGTGACGTCTCGGCTGTGCTCCTGATCGCCATCCGGACCTATCGCCTGATCTTCCATCCCGAGGAGATTCATGACCCTCACGTCAAGCCCACGGAGTAGTGCCGCATGAGCACGGATGCGGTCGCAATCATCGGCTTCGTCGCGCTGTTTGCCCTGATGCTGTTGCGCGTGCCCGTCGGCATGGCGATGGGGCTCGTCGGCGTCTCCGGCTTCGCCTACCTCGTCAACGGCACGGCGGCTCTGAAGCTGGTCGGCCAGACCTCGATGCGCACGGTCACGGACTACACCTTCGGCGTGATCCCGATGTTCCTGCTGATGGGAACGTTCGTGTCCAACTCCGGCATGAGCCGCGAGCTGTTTCGCGCTGCCAACGGCTTTGTCGGCCATTTGCGGGGCGGCCTCGGCATCGCCACGGTGGCCGCCTGCGGCGGCTTTGCCGCGATCTGCGGCTCGTCGGTGGCGACCGCCGCGACCTTCTCGGCGGTGGCCTATCCGGAGATGCGCCGCTTCGGCTATCCGCAATCCTTCGCCACCGGCGTCATCGCCGCCGGCGGCACGTTAGGGGCGATGCTGCCGCCCTCCACGGTGCTCGCGGTGTATGGCATCATCACCGAGCAGGACATCGGCAAGCTGTTCATTGCCGGTATCATCCCGGGGCTCCTGGCGATGACCATGTACATGGTCACCATCACGGTGATCGGGCGCGTCAGGCCGGACTTCCTTCCCAAGGGTGAGGCGCTGCCGTGGCGCGAGCGCATCAAGGGGCTGAAGGGTATCTGGGCGCCAGTGCTGCTGTTCCTGTTCGTGATCGGCGGCCTCTACGGTCTGCCGTTCCTGCCGCGCTTCACGCCGACGGAAGCCGGCGGCGTCGGCGCCACCGGCGCCTTCCTGATCGGCCTGTTCACCGGTCGGCTCGACAAGGACAAGATCCTGGCCTCGCTGCTGCAGGCGACACGCACGGCGGCGGCCGTGTTCACGGTGCTGATCGGCGCGCTGATCTTCGGCTACTTCCTCACGGTGACGCAGACGCCGCAGAAGGTGACGGAGTTCCTCACCGGCCTCGGCCTCGGGCCCTACGGCGTGCTGGCGCTGATCATGGTGATGTATCTGGTGCTCGGCTGCCTGATGGACGCCATGGCGATGATCATCCTGACTGTGCCGATCATCTTTCCGGTGATCTCGCATCTCGGATTCGATCCGATCTGGTTCGGCGTCATCATCGTGATGACCGTCGAGCTCGGCCTGATCCACCCGCCGGTCGGCATGAACGTATTCGTGATCAAGAGCGTGGTGAAGGATGTCTCGTTCTCCACCATCTTCAAGGGCGTGCTGCCCTTCGTCGCGACCGATCTGATCCGGCTGGTGATCCTGATCGCCTTCCCGCTGCTCGCCACCTGGCTGCCGCAACAGATGATGAACCGATGACCGCGCCCGTTCTCGACACGAAGTATGTTTTCACCCTCACCGTGATGGTCGGCGACGTCACCAGCGCTGGCGAGACCGGCGTCGGCGTGCGCCGGATCATCCCGATCCATGGCGGCGAGGTGAAGGGCCCGGGCCTGAGCGGCGAGGGCGTCAGCGGCAGGATTTGCAATTTGGGCGCCGACTTCCAGGTCATCCGCCCCAACGAGCTGATCGACCTGGAGGCGAAATACGCCTTGGAAACGGATGATGGCGCGACCATCTATGTCGAGAACCGCGGCATTCGCTTCGGACCGGTCGATCTGCTGCAGAAGCTCAAGCGCGGCGAGCCCGTCGATCCCAAGCTGATCTACTTCCGGACCCAGCCACGCTTCGAGACCGGCCACGACAAGTATCGCTGGCTGATGGAGCACATCTTTGTCGGCTCCGCTGCGCGGCATCCGGATCGCGTGATCGTCGACGTGCACGTGGTGTTGTAGGCCGCGCCGTTGCGACAAACTCCGTCATTGCGAGCGCAGCGAAGCAATCCAGGGCTGTGGGCGGGATTCTGGATCGCTTCGTCGCTGCGCTCCTCGCAATGACGGTGTGGCTGTGAGATGTGACTCAATCCCCTGCTGTCGTCCCAGCGAGCGCAGGGACGAGAGCGGAGCTTGGGGGGGCGCCGTGGCGTTGAGCAAGACGATCGGGTTGCTCGAATACCGGTGAGACGTCGAACTAATCCTCGTCGTCCCAATCCGACGCCCTGCGGTAGCCGTGGTCGCAATTGCGATAGCGGTGAGCCGGCACGTAACGGTAGCCCTCGTCGCCGTAGCCGTCATACGCCGCGTCGCGATAGTGGGACCGGTATTGGTATCGCGGCTGGTAGTGGTATTGGGAGCGATAGACCGGGGCGGGCTCATACGCCTGCGCGTCCGATGCCAGCGCGCCACCGATGAGGGCTCCGACAACCAGGCCGCCGATCAGCGCCGCATTGCGGCCGTCATGGGCCTGCGCTGGCGCCGCGCCGGCGAACAGGGTTGCAGTCACAGCGAGCGCGGCGATGCCGCCTGCGATAGATTTCTTCAGCGAAACCATGATCCCCTCCATTGGGAAGTGTGGTGACGTTCTACCTTGCGCGCTTTGAAGCCATGCTGAATGCGATGTTGCCCGCCATTCATGTCCGAAAGCCGCGTCGGTCCGGCCGCACCTGCTGCCGCCTGTGTTGTTGTTAGTAGGCGGACGACGACGACGGCGTCAGTCGGCGCCTGGCCCTGCCTGCGCCCTTGGCACGTGATGCGGGCCGATCTCGGCCCGTCCCGGGCGTGATTTTGCCGCGGGAACGCCCGATCATGTCATTTGCCTTTGCGCGGTTGCGCCGTACGATGCGCCGCGCGTCGCATCGCGTAGTTCATTCCGGCGCCGCTCTTTTTGCATTGCACAACATGATATCGGAGCCCGCTTATTGACTCCTGGCAAGATCGTTATAAAACATAACTATTCTGGATAGGACACAATAGAGCCCATGGGAAACGCCGACACCGCCACGCCTGCGGGGGATCCGTCGCTGCTGCAGATCGAACAGCAGGGCGCCGTCCTGACGATCGGGCTGAATCGCCCCGCCAAGCGCAACGCGCTGAATGATGGCATCATCCTCGCCATCGGCGACTGCTTTGCCGGTCTGCCGGACGACGTTCGCGTCGTCGTCATCCACGGCCTCGGCGACAATTTCTCCTCCGGCCTGGATCTTTCCGAGCTGCGCGAGCGCGACGCTACCGAGGGCCTCGTGCATTCGCAGATGTGGCATCGCGTGTTCGACCGCATCCAATATTGCCGCGTGCCCGTGATCGCCGCGCTGAAAGGGGCGGTCATCGGCGGCGGTCTCGAACTCGCTTGTGCCGCTCATATCCGCGTCGCTGAGCCGTCCGCCTATTTCGCACTGCCCGAGGGCCAGCGCGGCATCTTCGTCGGCGGCGGTGGCTCGGTGCGGCTGCCGCGCCTGATCGGCGTCGCCCGCATGATGGACATGATGCTCACCGGCCGCGTCTACTCGGCGACCGAAGGTTCGTCCTACGGCTTCGCGCAATATCTGGTCGAAGCGGGCGCATCGATGACCAAGGCGATGGAGCTCGCTGGCAAGATTGCGAGCAACGCGCCGCTGACGAATTTCGCGGTGCTGCAGGCATTGCCGATGATTGCGGAGGCCAACCCGCAGACCGGTCTGCTGATGGAATCGCTGATGGCCACCGTCGCGCAGAGCGATCAGGAGGCCAAGCGCCGCATTCGCGCCTTCCTCGATCACAAGACAGCCAAAGTGAAGCCGACGTGACATGACCGCGCAAACAAAAACAATCACACAGGGGGGGACGGACAGCACGGCGCGGAGCGCCAGTGTTCATCCGTTGCGCGCCATCTCGTTCAACGATCCCGTCGTCAACGTCGAGCGCCGCGACGACGGCACCATCTATCTCCGGCCGACGCAGCCGCTCGGCGACTATCCGCTGCGGATTACGGACCGGCTGCATCACTTCGCAAAGACCACGCCACAGCGCGTGTTCATGGCCGAGCGCGTCGGGCCGGAAGGCTGGCGCGAGCTGAGCTACGCCACGCTGCTGGCGGCGAGCCGGCACATCGCGTCGGGGCTGCTCGCGCGCGGCCTGTCGCCCGACCGGCCGGTGATGATTCTGTCGGGCAATTCGATCGACCATGCCCTGGTCGCGTTCGGCTCGCTCTATGCCGGCGTGCCGTTCTGCCCGGTGTCACCGGCCTATTCGCTGGTATCGCGCGACTACGGCAAGCTCGCTTATCTGATGAAGCTGCTGACGCCGGGCCTCGTCTTCGTCGACGACGCCGACAAGTTCGCGGACGCGCTCATTGCCAACGTGCCTGAGGGCACCGAGATCGTGGCGTCGTTCGGGTCGGTGCCGGGCCGCAAGATCACGATGCTCGCCGATCTGATCGCCTCGCCGCTGTTTGCCGGCCTCGACGCCGTCCACGACAAGATCGGTCCGGACACGATCGCAAAATTCCTGCTCACCTCGGGCTCGACCGGCAATCCGAAGGCCGTGATCAACACCCAGCGCATGATCTGCGCCAACCAGGTGATGATCCGCGAGACGCTCGCCTTCCTGAAGGACGAGCCGCCGGTGATCATCGACTGGCTGCCTTGGAATCACACTTTCGGCGGCAACCACAATATCGGGCTGACGCTGTTCAACGGCGGCTCGATGTATCTCGACCAGGGTAAGCCGGTGCCGGGCGGCATCGAGGAGACGGTGCGAAACCTGCGCGAGATCTCGCCGACGGTCTATTTCAACGTGCCGAAGGGCTACGAGTCGCTGCTGCCCTATTTCCGCGAGGATCCGGGCCTGCGGAAGACCTTCTTCAGCCGGCTGCATGCGATGTTCTTCTCCGGCGCCGCGCTGGCGCCGCATGTCTGGAACGAGCTCGATGAGCTGTCGGTGGCCGAGACCGGCACTCGCGTGCCGATGCTGACCGGCCTGGGCTCGACGGAGACGGCGCCGTTCTTCATGTCGGTCAATCCGCGTACCAGCCGCTCCGGCCATGTCGGCCTGCCGGTGCCGGGCAACGAAGCCAAGCTCGTGCCGAACAACGGCAAGATGGAAGTGCGCGCCAAGGGGCCGAACGTCACGCCGGGCTACTGGCGCTTGCCCGAGGTCTCGGCCGCGGCGTTCGATTCCGAGGGCTACTATCAGATGGGCGACGCGCTGAAGCCCGTCGATCCCAACGATTTCAACGCTGGTTTCGATTTCGACGGCCGTGTCGCCGAGGACTTCAAGCTCGCCTCCGGCACCTGGGTCTCGGTCGGTCCGTTGCGCGCGCGCTTCGTCGCCGCCTGTGCACCGCTGGCACGCGACGTGATCATCGCCGGAATCAACCGCGACGAGATCGCCGCCATCGTCGTGCTCGATCTCGACGGCTGCCGCCTGATCAACCCGACCTTGCCGATGGACGATCTCGCCGCGACCGCGGCAGATCCGCTGATCGTCGCGGCCTTCCGCGAGCGCTTTGCCAAATTCCAGGGCACCGCGACCGGCTCCTCGACGCGGATCACGCGCGCCGTGCTGCTTGGCGTGCCGCTGTCGATCGACAAGGGCGAGGTCACCGACAAGGGCTCGATCAACCAGCGCGCCGTGCTGGAGAACCGCAAGGACCTGATCGAGCGCATCTACGCCGCGACACCGGGCGACGACATCATCCTGGCCCGCTGACCGCCGCATTCAAGGGAGAAACGACATGTTGTTGAAGGATCAGGCCGCCATCGTCACCGGCGGCGCCTCCGGCCTCGGCGCCGCCACCGCCCGCAAGCTCGCGGCGCAGGGCGCCAAGGTCGCCGTGTTCGACCTCAACGCCAAGCTGGCGGAGGAGGTTGCCGCCGAGATCAAGGGCGTGGCGGTGGTCTGCGACGTCTCGGACGCGGCCGGCGCGGAAGCCGCCGTTGCCAAGGCGGTCGAGGCGCTCGGACAGCAGCCGCGCGTGCTGGTGAACTGCGCCGGCATCGGCGTCGCCAAGCGCGTGGTCGGCCGTGACGGCCCGATGCCGCTGGCCGATTTCGAGAAGGTCATCAAGGTCAACCTGATCGGCTCCTTCAACATGCTGCGCCTTGTGACCAACGGCATGACCAAGCTGGAGCCGCAGGCAACCGGCGAGCGCGGCGTCGTCATCAACACCGCCTCGGTCGCGGCCTATGACGGCCAGATCGGACAGTCGGCCTATTCGGCGTCGAAGGGCGGCATCGTCGGCATGACCCTGCCGATCGCCCGCGAGCTCGCGCAGTTCGGCATCCGCGTGCTGACCATCGCGCCCGGCCTGTTCCTGACCCCGCTGCTCGCCAATTTGCCGCAGGAGGCCCAGGACTCGCTCGCCGCCGCGATCCCATTCCCGCGCCGGCTCGGCCAGGCCGACGAGTTCGCCGCGCTCGCGCTGCACATGGTCGAGAACGCCTATTTGAACGGCGAAGTCGTCCGCCTCGACGGCTCGCTGCGCATGGCGCCGAAGTAGGATTGAATGTTCGAATGAGTTCGGCCGCCGGCCATGAGCAGGCTCCCAGCCTCTCCCCGCGTGCGGGGAGAGGCCGGATTGCATCGGCAGATGCAATCCGGGTGAGGGGGGCTCTCCGCGAGGTCGGTGGGTGTGGTTGCCCCTCACCCCAGCCCTCTCCCCGTAAGAACGGGGAGAGGGAGCGCAATATTCTCCGCGGCTTGTAGCGAGGTTCACAATCGATGTTCGTCAACCGCCGCGACGTGCAGATCCAGTGGGGCGACTGCGATCCCGCCAATATCGTCTACTATCCGCGCTATTTCGCGATGTTCGACGACGCCACTTCGGTGATGTTCGAGGCGGCCGGCTTCTCCAAGCAGGACATCGTCCGCCGTTACGGCCTGGTCGGCATTCCCATGGTGGACACACGGGCCAAGTTCTACATCCCCTCGACCTATGGCGACTGGATCACGATCGAGAGCCGGATCGAGAGCATCAAGCGCTCCTCGTTCGACGTCACCCACAAGGTGTTCAAGGGCGAGGCGCTGGCCATTGAAGGGTTCGAGACCCGGGTGTTGGTCGGGCGCGATCCGGCCGATCCGGACAAGCTGAAATCGGCGCCTTTTCCCGAGGAGATGCGGAGCAAGTTTCTTGGAGGGTGAGGCGCTGCAACAGGTGCGACATGCGGCCGTCTTAAGGATGAATCTCTGTCGTGCTTTGGTCGACTGGTGAGACGTGATCTTCTCGTGTTCAATGCCAGGATCACGTTTGGACACATATCGGCCGGCCGAGATCGAAGGCGCCCTGGATCAGGGCGGGACTGCAAACAGGATCGGCGGATCACGAGCTGAACCGAAAAGATTGAGGGAGGATTGAATGAGAAAGGCCTATCTGGCGGCGGCAGGCGTCATCGCGATGCTAGCCTCTGCGCCGGCGCTGGCGCAGACCAGCGAAATCACCATCGGCATCACCACCACCACCACGGGCCCGGGCGCCGCGCTTGGCATTCCCGAGCGCAATGCGCTTGAATTCGTGCCGAAGGAGATCGGCGGCGTGCCGCTGAAGGTGATCGTGCTGGATGACGGCGGCGATCCGACCACGGCGACCACCAACGCGCGGCGCTTCGTGACCGAGTCCAAGGCCGACATCATCATGGGCTCGGCGCTGACGCCGCCGACGATCGCGGTGTCCAACGTCGCCAACGAAGCCGGGATTCCGCATTTCGGCCTGGCGCCGTTCCCGGTCACGCCGGAGCGGATGAAGTGGTCGGTGGTGATGCCGCAGCCGGTGCCGATCATGGGCAAGGTGCTCTACGAGCACATGAAGGCGCACAACATCAAGACCGTCGGCTATATCGGCTATTCCGACTCCTACGGCGATCTCTGGTTCAACGATCTCAAGAACCAGGGCGTGCCGATGGGCATCACCATCGTCGACGAGGAGCGTTTTGCCCGCCCCGACACGTCCGTCACCGGGCAGGTGCTCAAGCTGGTCGCCGCCAATCCGGATGCGATCCTGGTCGGCGCCTCCGGCACCGCGGCCGCGCTGCCGCAGACCGAACTGCGCGAGCGCGGCTATCAGGGCCTGATCTATCAGACCCACGGCGCGGCGAGCATGGATTTCATCCGCATCGCCGGCAAGGCGGCAGAGGGCGTGATCATGGCCTCGGGTCCGGTGATGTCGCCGGAAACCCAGGACGACAGCGCGCTCACCAAGAAGCCCGGCCTCGAGCTCAACAAGGCCTATGAGGGCAAGTATGGCCCGAACAGCCGCAGCCAGTTCGCCGGCCATTCCTATGACGCGTTCGAGATCCTCAAGCGCGTGATCCCGGTGGCACTGAAGACCGCCAAGCCCGGCACGCCGGAGTTCCGCGAGGCCATCCGCCAGGCGCTGCTCTCCGAAAAGGACCTGGCGGCCTCCCAGGGCGTCTACAACTTCACCGAAAAGGACCGCTCCGGCCTCGACGACCGCGCCCGCATCATCCTGACCGTGAAGGACGGCAAATACGTCCCCGCGAAATAAGTCGCGCGAACCATGGCAAGATCAGAAAGGCCGGCTCTGTGAGCCGGCCTTTCGGCTATGAGGACCATGATTTTTTGGTTCACGGAGGCCCTGCATGATTCCCGCCCCCACCGGAGCGACCCGGCTCCACATCATCATCGGTGATCCGATCGCGCAGGTGCGCGCTCCGGCCGGCGTCAGCCGGGCCTTTGCGGAGCGTGGCAGCGATGCGATCCTCGTCCCAGTCCAGGTCGCACCAGTTGATCTCGCCGGCTTCCTCGCGACGGCGACGCGCGTGAAGAATCTCGATGGCATCGTCGCGACCATCCCGCACAAATTCGCCTGCTACCGCGCCTGCGCCACCGCCACCGAGCGTGCGCATTTCATCGGCGCGGTCAACCTGATGCGGCGCAGCCCCGATGGCGGCTGGCATGGCGACATGGTCGATGGCCTGGGCTTCGTCGGTGCTGCGCGGGCCAAGGGCTTTGATCCGAACGGCACCCGCGCGCTGCAGATCGGCGCCGGCGGCGCCGGATCGGCGATTGCGCTGGCGCTGATCGATGCGGGCGTGCGTGAGCTCGCGATTCACGACAGCGACGCCGGGCGGCGTGATGCGCTGATCGCGCGCCTCAATGAGCGCGGCAGGGGCCGGGCGCTGATCGGCGCCATGGATGCAACCGGATTCGACTTGGTGGCGAACGCGACGCCGGCCGGCATGCAGCCGGGCGATCCCCTGCCGGTCGACATGGCCACGGTGAGCCCGTCAGCCTATTGCGGCTGCGTGATCACGCGTCCCGAGGTCTCGCCGTTCATCGCCGCCGCGCGTGAGCGCGGCTGCCTGACGGCGACAGGTACGGACATGTACCGGGCGCTGGAGCGCGTAATGGTCGACTTCCTGTTGTCGCGACAGCCGCCATCCTGAGACGGCGCCTCCCGCTTCACATCAGGCTCAGCTGGCCGCCGCCTCGGCAAAGCCCAGATAGCTCGCCGCGACGCGTTGGTCAGTCGCGATCTCGCTGGCCTTGCCATTGAGCACGAATTCGCCGAGCTCCATCACATAGGCGCGGTCGGCGACCTTCAGCGCAGCCTTGGCGTTCTGCTCAACCAGCAGCACCGAGACGCCTTCCTCGCGCAGCTTGGCGACGATCTCGAAAATGCCGGCGACGATGATCGGCGCCAGCCCGAGGCTCGGCTCGTCCAGCATCAGCATCTTCGGCGCGCCCATCAGCGCGCGGCCCATCGCCAGCATCTGCTGCTCGCCGCCGGACAGCGTGCCGGCAAGCTGCTTGCGCCGCTCCTTCAGTTTCGGGAACAGCGTGTAGACGTGCTCGAAGCCTCTGGCAGCATGCGCCTTCGACATTCTGAAAGCGCCGAGCTGCAGATTGTCCTCGACATTCATGCTCGCGAACAGCTCGCGATGCTCCGGCACCAGACAGAGGCCGCGTGCGACGCGGTCCTCGATCTCGTAGCGGGCCAGGTCCTCCCCCAGGAACGAGACGCGGCCCTTGAGCGGAAACACGCCCATGATGGCGCTGAGCAGCGTCGTCTTGCCGGCGCCGTTGGCGCCGATGATGGTGACGATCTCGTTCTCGGCGACGGTGAGCGAGACGGACCTGACCGCTTCGACCTTGCCGTAGGAGACGTGCGCGTCGGTGACTTCCAGCAAGGTGCTCATGCGGTGGCTCCGAGATACGCCTTGATCACCTCGGGATTGGTTTTGATCGCGGCTGGTGTGCCCTCGGCGATCTTGGTGCCGAAATCGAGCACCACGATGCGGTCGGCGAGGTCCATGACGAAGCCCATGTCGTGTTCGACCAGCAGCACCGACATGCCGCCGGCGCGGAGGTCGCGCAGCAGCGCGCCAAGGCGCTGCTTCTCCATGTGGCGCAGGCCTGCGGCCGGCTCGTCGAGCAGCAGCAGCATCGGATCGACGCACAGCGCGCGGGCGATCTCGACGATGCGCTGCTGTCCGAGTGAGAGCGAGCCGGCGAGCTGGTGCATCTGGTCGCCGAGCCCGACGCGCTCGATCTGGCGCGCCGCCTCCGCGAGCAGCTTGGCCTCGTCGCCGCGGTCGAGCCGGAACATGCTGGAGAGCGCATTGGAATGGCCGCGCAGATGCGCGCCGATCGCGACGTTCTCCAGCACCGTCATGTCCGGCACCAGCTTGACGTGCTGGAAGGTTCTGGAAATGCCGAGCTTGACGACATCCTGCGGCGGCGCGTTGCCCACGGCCTTGCCGAGCACGGAGATGTTGCCGGAGGTCGGCGGCAGCACCCCGGTGATCAGGTTGAAGGTCGTGCTCTTGCCGGCGCCGTTGGGGCCGATCAGCGCCACGATCTCGCGGGCCTGGACGTCGAACGAGACGTTGTTGACCGCAACCACGCCGCCGAACTGCTTTCGTGCGTTGTCGACCTGCAGCAGCACGCTTGGCGCCGAGGCGGAGCGCGCCCGGGCCGGCAGCGCGATCGAGGTGTCGGGCTTCTTGGCGAGCGGCTTGAACGGCAGCCGCGCGGTCAGCCAGGGCCACAGGCCGGTCGGCGCGAGCTGCAGCAGGGTGACGAGGAGGATGCCGAACACGATGGTCTCGAGCTGGCCTTCGCCATGCAGCAGCAGCGGGAGGTAGCTCTGCAGCACCTCCTTCAGGATCACGACGATCGCCGCGCCCAGCACGCCGCCCCAGACATAGCCGGCGCCGCCGACGACCGCGACGAACAGATATTCGATGCCGGCCTGGGCGCCGAACGGCGTCGGGTTCACGGCGCGGGTGAAGTGCGCATAGAGCCAGCCGGACAGGCCGGCGAGCACGGCCGCGTAGATGAACACCAGCAGCTTGGCGCGCGGCGAGTAGACGCCGAACGCCTCGGCCGCGATATGGCCGCGGCGCAGGGCCCGGATGGCGCGGCCGGTGCGCGAGTCCAGCAGGTTCATCGTCAGCAGCGCTGCGATCAGCACGGCGGCCCAGATCGCGAAATAGATCGTGCCGGGATCGAGCATCTTGAGGCTGCCGATCGAGAGCGGCGGGATGCCGGAGATGCCGTCATTGCGGCCGAGGAAGGCGAGCTTGCTGAAGAGATAATACAGGCCGAGACCCCAGGCGAGCGTGCCGAGCGGCAAGTAATGCCCGGACAGCCTGACGGTGACGAGGCCGAGCAGCACCGCCGCAAGGCCGGAGACCAGCAGCGACAGCGGCAGGGTCAGCCAGGGCGAGACGCCGTACTGCGCCGACAGCACCGCAGTCGTGTAGGCGCCGAAGCCGACGAAGGCGGCCTGGCCGAACGAGGTGAGACCGCCGACGCCGGTCAAGAGCACCAGGCCCATCGCGACCAAGGCGGACAGGCCGATATTGTCGAGCAGGACGATCCAGAACGGCGGCACGCCCGGGATGAACGGGATCGCCGCGACGAGGACGGCAAAGACGATGAGAGGCCAACGCTCGCGCACGGCTCAATCCTTCTCTTCTTCGACCGCGGGCGCGGCGAGCGAACGCAGCAGCAGGACCGGGATCAGCAGCGTGAAGACGATCACTTCCTTGAAGTTCGAGGCGTAGAACGAGGAGAACGCCTCGACGATGCCGACGACAAGGGCAGCCACAGCGGTCAGGGGGTAGCTGATCAGGCCGCCGATGATCGCGGCGATGAAACCCTTCAGGCCGATCAGGAAGCCGGTGTCGTAATAGAGCGTCGTGATCGGGACGATCAGGATGCCGGAGAGCGCGCCGATCGTGGAGGCCAGCAGGAAGGCGATCTGGCCGGACAGCGTGGTGCGGATGCCGACGAGACGGGCGCCGAGCCGGTTGACGGCGGTGGCGCGCAGCGCCTTGCCGTACAGGGTCAGGCCGAAGAACAGCCAGAGGCCGACGATGAAGGCGATGGTGATGCCGTAGACCGCCATGCCCTGGCCGGTGAAGCGCAGCGAGCCGAGCGTCGCGCTGGCGGTGAGCAGGGTCGGGCCGCGCTGGCCCTCGGCGCCGAAGAACAGCAGGCCCAGGCCCTGCAGCGCCAGATGCACGCCGACCGAGGCGATCAGCAGCACCAGCACCGAGGTGTGGGCGAGCGGCTGGAACACGATGCGGTACAGCGACAGACCGATGCTGGCCACGATCAGCAGCGACAGCACCAGGCTGACGCCCGCCGGCATGCGCTGGTCAGCGGCCCATAGGCTGGCCAGCAGAACGACCACCGGAAAGACCATGTTGAGGCCGAACGTTCGCGCGATCTTCGGCACGTGCAGCGTCTTGCGCATCGCATAGAGGTCGAAGGCAAACGCGATGAGGCCCATCACCACGGCAAGCTTCGCCGTGCCCGGCATGCGGCCGGCGGCGAGCGAGGCGTAAGTGAGCGCGCCATAGGTGACGAATTCGCCCTGCGGGATCAGGATCACCCGGGTGACGGCAAATACCAGTACCAGCGCCAGCCCAAGCAGGGCATAGATCGCGCCGTTGGTAATGCCGTCCTGCAACAGGAACAGCAAGATCGTTGTGTTCAAGACAGGACGCTCCCCCTCTGTGATGGCCGGATGCGGGCGGCGCCGCGCGCCTTCTCGCCGGCCGGGCAGTTGAATTCGCCTGCCCGTGTTTGGTATAGTGGATAACAATTATCGATTATAATCTCAAGGCCGCTGTTCCGGCTGCGGCATTCGAGACCAGGGATGGAAGCAGGTGCGATGATCTTGGCGGTTTGTGATGGCCGATAGCGCCAAACCCGTCAGCAGGCCCCACAGGGAAAGCCGAAAGGAAGCTGCCGTAGCCGTCGACGAGACGCAAGCGGTCCAGCTCGGCGAGCTCTCCGATCTGCTCGGCTATGTGCTGAAACGGGCGCAGTTGAAGGTGTTCGAGGACTTCCTGCGCTGCGTTGCGCCGCTGCAGCTGACGCCGGCCCAGTTCTCGGTGCTGCTGCTGCTCGACGGCAATCCCGGTCGGAACCAGACCGAGATTGCCAATACGCTGGGCATTCTCAGGCCGAACTTCGTCTCGCTGCTGGACAGCCTGGAAAGCCGCGACCTCTGCTCGCGGGTCCGCTCTGCCAATGACCGCCGCTCGCACATCCTGATGCTGACCGACAAGGGGAGAAGCGTGCTGGCGCGGGCCAAGAAGCTGGTCGTGACCAAGCATGAGGCGCGGCTGAACGAGCTGCTCGGTCCGGACGGTCGCGAGACGCTGCTGGCGATGCTGACGAAGATCGCCGAGGACTTCTGAGGGCGCCGATCGGGCGCCCTCAATCGACCAGGATCACGCGGACGTCGTTGACATTGGTCAGCGTCGGGCCGGTCTGCAGCAGGCCGCCGGTTGCCGCGAAGAACGCGGTGGCGTCATTGTTGGCGAGATAGGCCTGCGGATCCAGGTGCTGCGCCCGCATCGCCGCGATGACCTCGGCATCGACCAGCGCGCCGGCCGGATCGGAGGCGCTGCCGCCGCCGCCATCGGCGCCGTCGGTGTCGCCGGCGAGCGCCGCGACGCCCTCCATGTCCTGGAGCAGGTCGGCCAAGGCGAGGGCGTATTCCTGGTTCGGCCCGCCGCGGCCCTGGCCGCGCACGGTCACCGTGAGCTCGCCGCCGGAGATGATTGCCATGCGGCGGCCGAGCGCGCGCGCCTCGCGCGCCAGCTTGGCGTGATCGGCCGCGACCTCGCGCGCCTCGCCCTCGAGATCGGCGCCGAGGTCGAGCACGTCGTAGCCGGCGTTTCTGGCGCTGGCCACGGCAGCCTCCAGCGCGGAGGCAGGGCGCGCGATCAGCTCGAACGAGGCGCGGGCGAAGGCCGCGTCGCCCGGCTTGCAGCTCTCATTGGCCGCATCATCCAGCGCCCGGGCGATCGCCGGGTCGATCTCGAGCTGGTACTTCGCAATGATCGCGCGGGCATCGGCCAGCGTGGTCGGATCCGGCACCGTCGGCCCCGAGGCAATGGCCGAGGGATCGTCATGCGGCACGTCGGAGATCGCGAGCGTGACGATCTCCGCCTTCTGCCCGGCCCGGGCCAGCCGGCCGCCCTTGATGCGCGACAGATGTTTCCTGACGGTGTTGATCTCGCCGATCGGAGCGCCTGAGCGCAGCAGCGCGCGGGTCAGCTGTTGCTTCTGCATGAAGCTCACGCCATGCGCCGGCGCAATCCAGTTGGCGGAACCGCCGCCGGACAGCAGCACCAGCATGAGGTCGTCGGTCTCGGCGGTTGCGGCGAGCTGCAGGGTCTCGTCGGCGGCCTTCAGGCCGGCCTCGTCCGGCATCGGGTGCCCGGCTTCGATCACCTTGACCCGCCGGGTCGGCACGCCATGGCCGTGACGGGTGGTGGCGATGCCCGCCAGCCGCGCCGGATCGACCTTGAGCGTGTCGAGGTAGTGCCGCTCGGCGGCGAACGCCATGGCGGCCGCGCCCTTGCCGGCGGCGAGACAGATGATCCGCCCCTTCGGAGCGGCCGGCAGATAGGCCGGCAGCACGATGTCGGGATGAGCGGCGGCGACCGCGGCATCAAAGATGGCGCGCAACAACGGACGGCGGCTGCTCATGCGGCGCCGCCCGCGTCGGTGAGGCGGCTTACTTCAGCTCGCCATTCATGACCTCGCCGAACAGCTGCCACCGCTCGCCCTTGAACTGCATCAGTTGCAATTGCTCGATCGGCTGGAAATCGTCGGGCCCCGTGGTCAGCGTGACACCGGGCAAAAGCCCGCCTTGCGCAAACTGCTTCAGGCTTGCCGCCTGTTTCATGACGTTGGCGCGGGTCAACTCGTCGCCGCATCGCTTCAGCACCTCGACCATTGTGGTGGCGATGTTGTAGCCGGTCAGCGCCGACGAATCCACGGGGTTGATCTCGGGCAGATATTTGGCCAACAGTTCCTTGAACGCGCCCAGGCCTGGGTCATTGGCCCATTGCGGATCGGATGCATCCTTGGCGTAGGCGGCCGAGATCACGCCTTGTGAGTTCTCGACACCGGCCGGCCGCATCACCGCCGCCGTCGAGGCGCTGACATTGGAAATGATCGTGAGCGGCTTCCAGCTCATCTCGCCGAGCTTCTTGATCGCCTGGGCGCCGGATTTCGGCGTCGTGAACAGCACCACGATGTCGGGATTGGCCGACTTCATCTTGACGATGTGCGACTCCACCGTGGGCTCGGCGATCTCGTAGCTCTCCTCCAGCACCAGCCGCGATGGATCCCCGAGCCCGTCCTTGAGGCCCTTGAGATAGTCCTTGCCCATGTCGTCGTTCTGATACAGCACCGCGATCTTGCCGCTCGGCTGCTGCGCCGTGAGATATTTGGCGTAGATGCGGGCCTCCGACTGGTAGCTCGGCAGCCAGCCCATGGTCCAGGGAAAGGTCTTCGGCTCGTTCCACTTGGTGGCGCCGGTCGCGACGAACAGCTGCGGCACCTTCTTGGCGTTGAGATATTTCTGGATCGCCGTGTTGGGCGCGGTGCCGAGCACGCCGAACAGGAACAGCACCTCGTCGCTCTCGACCAGCTTGCGCGCCTGCTCCACCGTCTTGGGCGGCGAATAGGCGTCGTCATAGGAGATGAAATTGATCTTGCGGCCATTGATGCCGCCCTCATCATTGACCTTTTTGAACACGGCCGTCATCGCCTTGCCGACCGAGCCATAGGCCGATGCCGGGCCGCTATAGGGCACGATGTTGCCGATCTTGATCTCGGTGTCGCTGGCGCCGGTGTCGTACTTCTTGTCGGCATATGCGCTGCCGGCCGCGGCGCCGACCAAGGCGAGGCCGAGCAGGCTGGAGACGGTGCGGCGGGTGAGGGCAGTGGTCACGTGGGGGACTCCTTCTGGGCCTTGGAGCTTGGCCTTGTTGTTGGATCCGCCCGCAGCGCGGGCGACTCGTTTCACTCCGAACGAGCCCCCAATAGCGCAGCAGCGTCCGGCAGGTAACTGCCGCCGGCGCATGCCCGCCTGTCTTTCTCCTGCTAGCTTAAGAAATCATTGGCAAAGATCGCCGAGATGTTGGGAGACAGCGACTCCTGCGGCGCGACGCCGCAGGAGTCAGGTTACATCTGCGCCCTGAGATCAGCCGCCGACATCGGCCGAGATGACGTCGCCGAACAGTTCCCACTTCTCGCCCTTGAAGCGCATCAGCTGCAGCTGGCTCACCGGTGCGAAGTCGGTCGCCGAGGTGTTGATCGTGATGCCCGGCAGCAGCATCTCAGTCCGGAAATTGCGCAAGGATGCGGCCTGCTTCATCACGTTCTCACGGGTGAGGTCGTCACCGCACTGCTTCAGCACCTGCACCAGGGTCTGCGCCACGGCGTAGCCGACGACAGTGCCGCCGTCGAGCTTGTCGCCCTCCGGGAACTCCTTGGCCATGAAGTCGAGGAACTGCTTCATCCCCGGGTCGTCCTTCCACTGCGGATCGGAGACGTCCTTCAGATAGGCGGCCGAGATGATCTCCTGCGAGTTCTCGAAACCGGCCGGCTTCAGCACGCTGCCGACCGAGGCCGAGACGTTGTTGAGCAGGTGCAGCGCCTTCCAGTCGATCTCCTTCACCTTCTTGATCGCCTGCGCGGCGAATTTCGGCGTCGTGATGTTCATGAAGACGTCGGCGCCGGTCGATTTCAGCTTGACGATGTGGCTGTCGATCGTGGGCTCGGTGGTCTCGTAGCTCTCCTCCATCACGATCATGCTGGCGGCCTTGGCGCCGAGCCCGTCCTTGAGGCCCTTCAGATAGTCCTTGCCGTAATCGTCGTTCTGGTACAGCACCGCGATCTTGGCGCCGGGTTTCTCCTTCAGGAGATATTTGGCATAGATGCGCGATTCGGCCTGGTAGCTCGGCTGCCAGCCCATGGTCCACGGGAAGTTGGATGGATCGTTCCACTTGGTGGCGCCGGTCGCGACGAACAGCTGCGGCACCTTCTTGGCGTTCATGTATTTCTGGATCGCGCTGTTCGACGGCGTGCCGAGCGAGTTGAAGATCAGGAGCACCTCGTCGCTTTCGACCAGCTTGCGCGCCTGCTCGACCGCCTTGGGCGGGGAATAGGCGTCGTCATAGGAGACGAAGTTGATCTTGCGGCCGTTGATGCCGCCTTCGGCGTTGATCTTCTTGAAGTAGGCGGCCTCCGTCTTGCCGATGATGCCGTAGGCCGAGGCCGGCCCGCTATAGGGCATGATGTTGCCGATCTTGATCTCGGTGTCGGAAGCGCCGGTGTCATATTTCTTGTCCGCGGCGAATGCGCTGCTCGAGGCGAGGACGATGGCGGCAGCGGAGGCGAGGGCTGCCCTGCGCGTGATCATCATGGTGCGTATCTCCCGTATTGGTTCTGGATGACGTGTCGTGGCTTCCTTGTCGGAAGCTCTTGTTAGCCTGCGAACTATAGCAGAGCGGGGGAGCCACGGCTGCGACATCGCGGCACGGGCCGTGTTTTCGCGGCCGGCGTTGGCCGCCTCGATGTGCAGCTGCGAGATCGGCAATCTCGGCGAGCGCTTGCTCTGCAAGAACAGCCTGAGATCAGTAAAGCGGTGGCGATGCACCGGCGGACGCAATGGCGACGCGGCGCAACAAAAAGCCCCCCGCGCGCTGGCGCGGAGGGCAGGGCAGACAGAGCTGCTGGCTGACGCAGGATTACTCGATGGCGCCGCTGATCGCCTCACCGAACAGCTCCCATTTCTCGCCCTTGAACCGCATCATCTGCAGCTGGTCGATCGGGGCGAAGTCGGTCGCCGAGGTGTTGATCTTGACGCCGGGGAGCATGGTATCCGGCGTGAAATCCTTCAGGCTGGCCGCCTGCTTCATGACATTGGCGCGGGTCAGATCGTCACCGCACATCTGCAGTACCTTCACCAGCGTCTGTGCTGCGCCGTAACCATACACCACTGAGCTGTCGAGCTTGTTGGCGTCGGGATAATACTGCTGCAGGAACTCGAAGAACTTCTTCATGCCGGGATCGTTGTCCCACTGTGCGTCGGCAGCGTCCTTGGCATAGGCTGCCGAGAGGATGCCCTGCGAGTTCTCGAAGCCGGCCGGCTTGATGACGCTGCCGACCGAGGCCGATACGTTGACGACGAGATGCAGCGGATGCCAGTCGATCTCGGCCAGCTTCTTGATCGCCTGCGCCGCGAATTTCGGCGTCGTGACGCTGAAGAACACGTCGGCGCCCGATGCCTTCAGCTTGACGATGTGACCGTCGATCGAGGGCTCGGAGGTCTCGTAGCTCTCCTCCATGACGATCATGCTCGCGGCTTTGTCGCCGAGACCGTCCTTGAGGCCCTTGAGATAGTCCTTGCCGAAATCGTCGTTCTGGAACAGTACGCCGATCTTGGCGCCCGGCTTGTCCTTCAGCAGGTACTTGGCGTAGATGCGGCCCTCGCTCTGGTAGCTCGGCTGCCAGCCCATGGTCCAGGGGAAGTTCTTCGGATCGTTCCACTTGGTGGCGCCGGTCGCGACGAACAGCTGCGGGATCTTCTTGGAGTTGAGATATTTCTGAATCGCCGAGTTGGAGGGCGTGCCGAGCGGGTTGAAGACCAGCAGCACCTCGTCGCTTTCCACCAGCTTGCGCACCTGTTCGACCGCCTTGGGCGGCGAGTAGGCGTCGTCATAGGTGACGAAGGTGATCTTGCGGCCGTTGATGCCGCCTTCGGCGTTGATCTTCTTGAAATACGCTTCCTCGGTCTTGCCGATCACGCCATAGGCGGATGCGGGTCCGCTATAGGGCATGATGTTGCCGATCTTGATCTCGGTGTCGGACGCGCCGGTGTCGTACTTCTTCTGGGCGAGTGCGCCGCCCGAGGTGAGTGCGATGACCGCCGTCGCGAGCGCGGCGATTCGTAATTGTTGCATCACGTGCAAGATGTCCTCCTTAGGTCTTACGGACTTTGCTCAGCAGCTGCTGAGCCACCATCGCCACCTGCCGCGCGCCGTGCGGCACGAGGAAGATGATGAGGAACAACAGGACGCCGAACACCGCGCCGGACAGGCCCTTGGAGATGCCCTCGGCGATGTTCGGAACGAAGATGATGAAGGCGGCGCCGATGAAGGAGCCGGGCAGCCAGCCGACGCCGCCGACCACCATGCCGAGGAACAGCGAGATGGCGAGGACGATGGTGTAGCTGTCGGGCGCGACGAACTGCACCGCGATGGCGCCAAGACCGCCGGCCACGCCGGTGATGCCGGCGCTGACGCCGAATGCCAGCGTCTTGTAGGTGGCGACGTCGATGCCCATCGCGGAGGCCGCGATCTCATTGTCGCGGATCGCCATGAAGGCCCGGCCGGAGCGCGAGCGCAGCAGGTTCACCGAGAAGATGTAGATCGCGATCGTGATCGCCAGCGTGAAGTAGTACAGCCACATGTCCTGCGACATCGGCAGACCGAACGGCGCGTCCGGCTTGGTCACGACCAGGCCCTGCACGCCGCCGGTCCAGTGCTCGAAGAAGCCGAGCTTCAGGATCTGCGGCATAGCGGTGGCGAGCGCGAAGGTTGCCAGCGCCAGGTACACGCCGGACAGCCGCAGCGCCGGCTGGCCGAACAGGAAGCCGAACCCGAAGCAGACGACGCCGGCGACCGGCAGGGTCAGCGCGTAGTTGATATTGTACTGCTCCATCAGGATCGCTGACGTATAGGCGCCGACGGCATAGAAGGCGCTCTGGCCGAGCGAGAACTGGCCCGAGCCGCCGGTCAGGATGTTCAACGCCAGCACCGCGAGGCCGTAGATCAGCAGCATCGTCATCTGGAAGATGATGAAGTTCTTGACGAACAGCGGCACGACCAGGAGCAGCAGCACGACGACGAAGGCCGTGCCGGAGCTGAGGGTCATGGCCCGCTTCGGAACCGCCTCGACCGCGGGCGCCTGAGACCCGACTTCCTCGATTGCGCTCATGATCAGACTCGCTTCACGATGTTGCGGCCGAACAGACCGGCGGGTTTGACGACCAGGACGGTGATGATCAGCGCCAGTGCGATCGGGAGCTTCATCTCATTACCGACATGAGGGATGTAGGTGCCGGCGAGGTTCTCGAAGATGCCGACCAGGAAGCCGCCGAGCACGGCGCCGAACGGGCTGGTGAGGCCGCCCAGCACAGCCGCGGCGAAGCCGTAGATCAGCACGCCGCCCATCATGTTGGGCTCGAGGAAGACGACGGGCGCGATCAGCATGCCGGCGATCGAGCCGATCGCCGCCGCCATGCCCCAGCCGAGCGCGATCATCCAGGAGGTGTTGATGCCGACGAGCCGCGCGGATTCAGGAACCGAGGCCGCCGCCCGCATCGCCAGGCCGATGCGGGTGTACTGGAAGAATACGTAGAGCCCGATCAGCAGCAGCACAGTGATGCCGATCATGCCCGCTTGATGGGTCGAGATCAGCTGGCTGCCGAGGAACGGTGTCGAGCCGAACGGCGTCGGATATTGCTTGATCGTGAAGTCCCAGATCAGCCCGGCGCAGGAGTTGATGATCGAGAACAGCGCGATGAAGCCGGCGACCTGGGTCAGGATCGGCGCCTTCGCCAGCGGCTTGAACAGCACCCGCTCGATGACGATGCCGCCGGCGAAGGAGAACGCCAAGGTGAGCACGAAGGCGCCCCAATAGGGCACGCCCCATTGCATCAGCTGCCACGACACGAAGGTCGAGAACATCGCCATCTCGCCTTGCGCGAAGTTGAGATGGTCGATCGCCTGGTAGATCATCACGACCGCGAGCGCCATGCAGGCATAGATCGCACCGGTCGCGATTCCGGCCAGGACCTGGTTGGTGAAAAGCTCCATTGTCCCGACTCCGTCAGTAGCCCAGATAGGATTTGCGGACGTTCTCGTCCTGCGCGATGTCCTTGGCCGCGCCGGACATGACGATGCGGCCGGTCTCGATCACATAGGCCTGGTCGGCGAGTTCCAGCGCGAGTTGCGCGTTCTGCTCGACGACGAGGATCGACACCTTCTCGTCCCGGTTGATCCTGCCGAGGATCTGGAAGAGATCGCGCACGACCAGCGGCGCCAATCCGAACGACGGCTCGTCCAGCAACATCAGGCGCGGCCGCAGCATCAGCGCGCGGGCCACCGCCAGCATCTGCTGCTCGCCGCCGGACAGCGTGCCGGCCTGCTGCGTATGTCGCTCCTTCAGCTTCGGGAAGTAGCCATACATGCGCTCGATATCGGAGCTGATCGCCTTGTCGGTCCGGGTGATGGCGCCGAGCTGCAGGTTCTCCTCCACGGTCATTGTCGTGAAGGTGCCGCGGCCCTGCGGCACATGGGCGATGCCGAAGCGGACGATGCTCTCGGTCGACTTGTTGTTAAGCGGCTTGCCGTCGAACTCGATCGCCCCGGTGGAGCGGACCATGTTGCAGATCGCGCGCAGCGTGGTGGTCTTGCCTGCGCCATTGGCGCCGAGCAGCGTCGTCAGCGAGCCCTCGTTGAGCGAGAAGGAGAGGCCGTGCAGGGCCTGGACCTGGCCGTAATAGGCGCGCAGATCCTTGACGTTGAGAAGCGGCGTCATTGATCCTTGCTCCCCAGATAGGCCTTGATGACGTCAGGGTCGGCCTGCACCTGGGCCGGCGTGCCCTCGGCCAGCTTGCGGCCGAAATTGAGCGCAACGACGTGATCGGCAATCGACATCACGAGTCCCATGTGATGCTCGACCAGCAGCACCGTGATCTTACGGTCGTCGCGGATGCGACGGATCAGGTCGCCGAGGACGTAGACCTCCTCGTGGTTGAGACCGCCCGCGGGCTCGTCGAGCAGCAGGATCTTCGGATCGGCCGCCAGCGCGCGCGCCAGCTCGACGCGCTTCTGGGTGCCGAATGGCAGGCCGGAGACGGTGCGGTGGGCGACGCTTTCGAGATCGAGATAGGCTAGGATCTCCTGCACCTTGGTGTTCACCGCGGATTCGCTGCGCCGGACCCAGGCGAGCCGCAGCGAATCGGAGATGATGTCGCTGGAGGTGCGGGCATGGGTGCCGACGCGGACATTGTCGAGCACGGAAAGGTTTGGAAACAACGCGACGTTCTGGAACGTCCGCCCGATGCCGATCTCGGCGATCCTGTGCGGCGGCCGCGACAAAATGCTGCGGCCTTCCATCAGGATGTCGCCGGCGGACGGCTGATACAGCCGGCTCAGGCAGTTGAACAGCGTGGTCTTGCCGGCGCCATTCGGGCCGATCAGTCCGAGGATCTGTCCCTGGTGCATGTCGAACGACACGCCGGCGAGCGCGACGATGCCGCCGAACACGACGTTGACGTCACGCACCGCGAGCAACGGATCGCTGCTGCGAGCAAGTTGCGCCTGCGTCATGTCGTCTCGCCCACCATAACGATCAGCGAGACGGAAGGATGCTGCGCCGGACTGGCGTGACCATGCAGGCTATCTGATACCCTCGGCAACACGGGCAAGTTTTCCTCCTGGCTTCTGCTTTTTGCTTGGTTCTTTGTTTGGCTGATTAGTTGCCGGCGCTAATCCGCCGACTGCCGCTTCGATGTTTCTTACCATCGCGAGCAGACGAGGTCCAATGTCGGTGCGCAGCCGCTCTTCCGTGAAGCGGAATGCAGGCGCGCCGCAATTGAACGCGTAAGGGCCAGTTCCGTCGTTGAGCTTCATCGCGACGCCCACCGCATGGACGTCGTCCTGCCACTCGCCGGCCGAGATCGTGAAGCCGTAGCGGGCGACAGTCTCGCCGGATCGTTCGATGCCTTCGCGGATCTTCGGCCAGCGGCTGCCGTAGTGCTCGCGCAGCTCGCGCATCAGCACGGCGCGTTCCTCCTCGGAGAGCGCCCAGATATAGGCACGCCCCATCGCGGTCGTCGCGATCGGGATGCGGGATCCGACGTCGAGTTGAACATTGACGACGCCATGCCGGCTCTGCCCGATATAGATCATGCTGAGACGGTCGCGGCCGCCGATTGCGACCGCCCCGCCGGTCTCGCGCATCAGTTGCTCGCGGAACGGCTCGGAGAGATGACGCACGCCGAGATTGGCGAGCGCGGCATAGCCGAGCAGGAGGGCGGACGGCGCCAGCTGATATTTCTCGAAGCGGGGGACCGGGGTGAGATAGCCGAGCTTGGTCAAAGTGTAGGTCAGCCGGGACACGGTGGCCTTGGGCAGGTTGGTGCGCGCGGCGATCTCCTGGTTGCCCAGCAGTCCGTCATTGGGCCTGAAGGCCCTGAGCACCTCGAGGCCGCGCGACAACGCAACGACGAAGTTGCGATCGGTCGCAGCTTTCTTCCCTGGGCGTTTCATGTCATCGGCTATTGATTGAGAGCCTCGTTGACAACGCTCGTGCTTCAAAATAACCCTGGCTGTCAAGATGTGGAATTAGATTTCGCACTGCGGAATTGAGCCTTGGCAGCGACTCAACGCAAGCAAGGCTGATACTCCGCGCAAATGAAGAGCCAAGAAGTCGCCGGGGCGTTAACCGGCAACAAAGAAACGACATCCCAAGGAGCCTAGCGTGAGCGAAGTGGCAAAGCTTGATCGTCATGATATCGTCGGCATCGTCACCATCGACAGTCCGCCCGTCAATGCGCTGAGTGCCGCAGTTCGCGGTGGTATCCTGGACAACGTCAAAGCGGCCATTGCTGATCCCGAGATCAAGGTCATCGTTCTGACCTGTGGCGGGCGCACCTTCATCGCCGGCGCCGACATCACCGAGTTCGGCAAGCCGCCGAAGCCGCCGGCGCTCAACGACGTGCTGAGCACGATCGAGAACAGCCCGAAGCCGGTGATCGCCGCTATTCATGGAACGGCGCTGGGCGGTGGTCTCGAGGTGGCGCTCGCCTGTCATTATCGTGTCGCCACCAAGGACGCGAAGCTCGGCCTGCCCGAGGTGAAGCTCGGTCTGCTGCCGGGGGCGGGCGGAACGCAGCGCCTGCCGCGGGCCGTCGGTCCGGAACTCGCCGTGAAGATGATCGTCGGTGGTGATCCGATCGGTGCCGCGGAGGCGCACAAGGCGGGGCTGATCGAGGAGATCGTCGAGGGGCCCGCGTCAGGGGCCGAAGCCTTTGCGCGCAAGGTGGTGGCGGAGAACCGTCCGCTGCGCAAGCTGCGCGACGATGATTCCAAGCTGGCGGCGGCCAAGGCTGACCGTTCGATCTTCACCAATGCGGTCGCTGCGATCACCAAGAAGTCGCGCGGCCTAGAAGCGCCGTTCGCCGCGGCCGATGCCGTCGGCTATGCGATCGACCTGCCGTTCGACGAGGGCCTGAAGCGGGAGCGGGAGGGCTTCCTCAAGCTCCTCACCAGCGACCAGTCCAAGGCGCAGCGCTATGCCTTCTTCGCCGAGCGCGAGGCTGCCAAGATTGCCGGCGTGCCCGAGGGCACCAAGGGCCGCAAGGTCGATCGCGTCGCGATCATCGGCGCTGGCACGATGGGCGGCGGTATCGCGATGTCGTTTGCCAATGCCGGCATCCCGGTGACCTTGATCGAGACGGCCGAGGAACAGCTCAAGCGCGGCATGGGCGTCATGCAGAAGAACTGGGAGGCGACCGCCGCGCGCGGCGGCATCCCGGCGGATGCGCCGGCCAAGCGCATGGCGCTGATCGACGGCAAGGTCGGGCTCGAGCACGTCAAGGATGCCGACCTCGTCATTGAGGCCGTGTTCGAGACCATGGCGGTGAAGAAGGAAGTGTTCGGCAAGCTCGATCAATACGCCAAGCCCGGCGCGGTGCTCGCGTCCAACACCTCCTACCTGAACATCGACGCCATCGCCGCAGAGACCAGCCGTCCGCAGGACGTGCTCGGCATGCACTTCTTCTCGCCGGCGAACGTGATGAAGCTGTGCGAGATCGTCCGCGCCGAGAAGACGGCGCCGGATGCGCTGGTGACCGCCGTGTCGATCGCGCGCAAGATCGCCAAGGTGCCGGCGGTGGTCGGCGTCTGCGACGGTTTCGTCGGCAACCGCATGCTGGCGCAGCGTGGCAAGCAGGCCGAGAAGCTGCTGTTCGAAGGCGCGCTGCCGCAGCAGGTCGACGCCGTCGTCACCAAGTTCGGCATGCCGATGGGCCCGTTCGCGATGGGCGATCTCGCCGGCCTCGACATCGGCTGGCGCTCGCGCAAGGACCGCGGCATCAAGAGCGAAATCGCGGACGCGCTGTGCGAAGCCGGTCGTTTCGGCCAGAAGACCGGCAAGGGCTACTACAAATATGAGGCCGGCTCGCGCGCGCCGTTGCCGGATCCCGACGTCGAGAAGCTGATCGACGAGACGCTCGCCAAGCTCGGCCTGAAGCGCCGCGCAGTCAGCGACGAGGAGATCCTCGAGCGCATGATGTATCCGATGATCAATGAGGGCGCGAAAATCCTCGCCGAGGGGATCGCCGCGCGTCCGTCGGACATCGATGTCGTCTGGCTGTACGGCTATGGCTGGCCGATCTATCGCGGCGGCCCGATGTACTGGGCGGACAGCGTCGGCCTGAAGCATATCGCCGAGCGCCTCGCCTTCTATGCCAAGGAGACGAACGATCCGTCGCTGGAGCCGGCGCCGCTGCTCAAGAAGCTCGCTGACGAGGGCAAGACGTTCGCGTCGCTGGCCCAGGGGAAGGCCGCTTGAGGTCGAAGTTTCACTGTTGCTCCGTGCGCAGGCGCGCTCCCCTCCCCCTTGCGGAGAGGGGACGGGGGTGGGGGTCCACAGCGGCGGTCTCGCCTGGGGCCACCCCCTTCCCTGACCCTCCCCCACAAGAGGGGAGGGAACGCAAAGAGCGGGGCTGCCTTCCGGCAAGAAACACAGAGTCCTCATGACCCATCCCGGCGAGCAGTTCTATCCCGAAGGCGTCCGCTGGGACGCGCCGATCGCGCGCGGCACCTTGCCGGAGCTGCTGGCGAAAGCGGTGAGCGACTTCGGCGATCGCGGCGCACTCGAATTCCGCGACCGTCCGATCAGCTTCAACGCGCTCGCCGGGCTCGTCGACCAGGCTGCGGCCGCGTTCCTGCGTGCGGGCTTTGGCAAGGGTGCCTCGATCGCGCTCTTCCTCGGCAATTCGCCGGACCATCCGATCAATTTCTTCGGCGCGCTCAAGGCCGGTGCCCGCGTCGTGCATCTGTCGCCGCTCGATGGCGAGATCGCGCTGTCGCATAAGCTCAGCGACTCCGGCGCACGTATCCTGGTGACGTCGAACCTGTCGGCTCTGCTGCCGATGGCGCTGAAGTTCCTGGAAAAGGGCCTGCTCGATCGCCTGATCGTCTGCGAGGATGATCATTGGGGCCAAGTCGGCACGCCGCAGACGGCGTTGCCGGACAGCCCCGCTGTGATCACGCACCGCGCCTTCGTCGATGGTGCCGTTGCGCCCGCCGTATGGCCCGCCATCTCGCCCGATGACATCGCGCTCTTACAATACACCGGCGGCACCACCGGCCTGCCCAAGGGCGCGATGCTGACCCACGGCAATCTCACCTCGGCGGTCTCGATCATCGAGATCTGGAGCCGCGCCACCCGCACCCGGAGCGAGGGGGGCGACCGCGTCATCTGTGTGCTGCCGCTGTTCCACATCTATGCGCTGACCGTCGTACTGCTGACCGCGTTGCGCATCGGCAGCCTGGTATCGCTGCATCAGCGCTTCGATCTCGAGGCCGTGATGCGCGATATCGAGCACAAGCGCGCGACCTATTTTCCCGGCGTGCCGACGATGTGGATCGCGATCGCCAACCTACCCGATCTCGACAAGCGCGATCTGTCGTCGCTGACCAGCGTCGGCTCCGGCGGCGCGCCATTGCCGGTCGAGGTTGCCCGCATCCTCGAGCGCCGCGTCGGCATGAAGCTGAAGAGCGGCTGGGGCATGACCGAAACCTGCTCGCCCGGCACCAGCCATCCCAAGGAGGGCCCCGACAAGCCGGGCTCGATCGGCATCGCGCTGCCCGGCATCGAGATGGACGTCGTGTCGCTCGAAGATCCAACCAGGGTGCTCGGCGTGAACGAGGTCGGCGAGATCCGCGTCAAGGGACCGAACGTGACCAAGGGCTACTGGAACCGGCCGGAGGAGACGGCGCAGTCCTTCGTCGGCGACCGCTTCCTGACCGGCGACATCGGCTATGTCGACGCCGACGGCTTCTACTTCCTGGTCGACCGCAAGAAGGACATGATCATCTCCGGCGGCTTCAACGTCTATCCGCAGATGATCGAGCAGGCGATCTACACCCATCCTGCGGTGCAGGAGGTCATCGTGATCGGCATTCCCGACGCCTATCGCGGCGAGGCGGCCAAGGCCTTCATCAAGCTGCGCGACGGCTTTGCGCCGTTCCCGGTCGAGGATCTGCGCGAATTCCTCACCGGCAAGCTCGGCAAGCACGAGCTGCCGGCGGCGGTCGAGTTCGTCGACGAGCTGCCGCGCACGCCGGTCGGCAAGCTGTCGCGTCACGAATTGCGCCAGCAGCAATCATCCACGTCTCACAGCAAACATTAGCAACAACAACAGGAGGTCGCCCATGACCGATGCCGTCATCGTTTCCACCGCCCGCACGCCGATCGGCAAGGCCTATCGCGGCGCGCTCAACGCCACCGGCGGCGCCACCCTGCTCGGCCACGCCATCGGCGAGGCCGTCAAGCGCGCCAAGGTCGATCCGGCCGAGGTCGAGGACGTCGTGATGGGCGCGGCCCTGCAGCAGGGCTCGACCGGCGGCAACATCGCGCGCAAGGCGCTGTTGCGCGCCGGCCTGCCGGTGTCGGTCGGCGGCACCACGATCGACCGCCAATGTGCCTCCGGCCTGCAGGCGATCGCGCTCGCCGCGCGCTCGGTGATCTTCGACGGTGTCGAGATCGCGGTCGGCGGCGGTGGCGAATCGATCTCGCTGGTCCAGAACGACAAGATGAACGCGTTCCAGGCCACCGATGCGGCGCTGCTGGAGATCAAGGGCGACGTCTACATGCCGATGATCGATACCGCCGAGATCGTCGCCAAGCGCTACGGCATCTCGCGCGAGAAGCAGGACGAATATGCGCTGGAAAGCCAGCGCCGGACGGCAGCGGCGCAGCAGGGCGGCAAGTTCAACGACGAGTTGGCGCCGATCACCACCAAGATGGCCGTGACGGACAAGGCCACCGGCAACGTCTCGTTCAAGGACATCACGTTGTCGCAGGACGAGGGTCCGCGCCCCGAGACCACGGCTGAAGGCCTCGCCGGCCTGAAGGCCGTGCGCGGCGACGGCTTCTCGATCACCGCCGGTAACGCCAGCCAGCTCTCCGACGGCGCCTCCGCCTGCGTGATCATGAGCGACAAGGAAGCCGCCAAGCGCGGCCTGCAGCCGCTCGGCATCTTCCGCGGCTTCGTCTCGCATGGCTGCGAGCCCGACGAGATGGGCATCGGCCCCGTCTTTGCTGTGCCGCGTCTGTTGAAGCGCCACGGCCTGACCGTCGACGACATCGGCCTGTGGGAGCTGAACGAGGCGTTCGCCGTGCAGGTGCTGTATTGCCGTGACAAGCTCGGCATCGACCCGGACAAGATCAACGTCAATGGCGGCGCCATCTCGGTCGGCCATCCCTATGGCATGTCGGGCGCCCGCTTGACCGGCCATGCGCTGATCGAAGGCCGCCGCCGCAAGGCGAAGTATGCCGTCGTCACCATGTGCGTCGGCGGCGGCATGGGCGCCGCCGGCCTGTTCGAGGTGCTGCAGTAAGGAGTTGCGTGAGGCGGGCGTGCCGCAATCGCCGCTCCACCTCTCCCCGTCGGGGAGAGGTCGGATCGCGAAGCGATCCGGGTGAGGGGACGGTCCCTCGTTGGACCGTAACCCCTCACCCCAGCCCTCTCCCCATGGGAGAGGGGGCGCACCGCCTCCGCGGATATATCGAGTCTTATAGACACACGGGAGGATCCGATGGATCTTGCATTCACGAAGGAAGAGCAGGCGTTCCGCGAGGAAGTGCGGCAGTTCTTCAGGGACAATGTCCCGCCGGAGACGCGCCGCAAGATGATCGAGGGCCGCCATCTGTCGAAGGACGAGATGGTGACCTGGTGGCGCATCCTCAACAAGAAGGGCTGGGGCGTCTCGCACTGGCCGGAGGAATATGGCGGCACCGGCTGGAGTTCGGTGCAGCACTACATCTTCAACGAGGAGCTGCAGGCCTATCCTGCGCCGCAGCCGCTCGCGTTCGGCGTCAGCATGGTCGGCCCGGTGATCTACACCTTCGGCAATGAGGAGCAGAAGAAGAAGTACCTGCCGCGCATCGCCAATGTCGACGATTGGTGGTGCCAGGGTTTCTCGGAGCCGGGTTCGGGCTCCGACCTCGCTTCGCTGAAGACCAAGGCCGAGCGCCGCGGCGACAAGTGGATCATCAATGGCCAGAAGACCTGGACGACGCTCGCCCAGCACGCCGACATGATCTTCTGCCTGTGCCGCACCGATCCCTCCGCCAAGAAGCAGATGGGCATCTCCTTCATCGTCTTCAGCATGAAGTCGAAGGGCGTCACGGTGCGTCCGATCCAGACCATCGACGGCGGCCGCGAGGTCAACGAGGTGTTCTTCGACGACGTCGAGGTGCCCTACGAGAACCTGATCGGCGAGGAGAACAAGGGCTGGGACTACGCCAAGTTCCTGCTCGGCAATGAGCGCACCGGCATTGCCCGGGTCGGCGTCTCCAAGGAGCGCATCCGCCGCATCAAGGAGCTGGCGGCGAAGGTCGAATCCGGCGGTCGTCCGGTGCTGGAGGATCCGTCGTTCCGCGAGAAGCTCACGGCCTGCGAGGTCGAGCTGAAGGCGCTCGAGCTGACGCAGCTGCGCGTCGTCGCTGACGAGGGCAAGCACGGCAAGGGCAAGCCCAACCCGGCCTCCTCGGTGCTGAAGATCAAGGGCTCCGAGATCCAGCAGACCACGACCGAACTGCTGATGGAGGTGATCGGCCCGTTCGCCGCGCCCTACGACGTCCATGGCGACGACGACAGCAACGAGACCATGGATTGGACCGCCCAGATCGCGCCGAGCTACTTCAACAACCGCAAGGTCTCGATCTACGGCGGCTCCAACGAGATCCAGCGCAACATCATCGCCAAGGCGGTGCTGGGGCTCTGAGGTTTGAGCCGCAGCGCTTCGATAACGCACGCCGTCATGGCCGGGCTTGACCCGGCCATCCACGCGAAGCCCGCGAAGGCGCGACGTGGATGCCCGCGACAAGCGCGGGCATGACGGAGAATGGGGATATTGGAGAGTCAACCAATGGATTTTGATCTTACCGAGGAGCAGCGCCTCCTCAAGGACAGCATCGACGGCCTCTTGGCGGATGCCTATGACTTCGACAAGCGCAAGCTGTACATGAAGGAAAAGGGCGGCTGGAGCAAAGCGATCTGGTCCAAGCTCGCCGAGCAGGGCCTGCTCGGCCTGCCGTTCTCCGAGGAAGACGGCGGCTTCGGCGCCGGCGGCGTCGAGACCATGATCGTGATGGAGGCGATGGGGCGCGCGCTCGTGCTCGAGCCGTATCTCGCGACCGTGGTGCTCGCCGGCGGATTCCTGCGCCATGGCGGCTCGGCGGCGCAGAAGGCCGCGCATCTGCCGGGCATCATCGACGGCAGCAAGACCTTCGCCTTCGCCCAGCTCGAGAAGCAGTCGCGCTACGACCTGTTCGACGTTGCGACGTCGGCGAAGAAGAAGGGCGATGGCTATGTCATCGACGGCGAGAAGTTCGTCGTGCTCAATGGCGAGAATGCCGACACCCTGATCGTGACCGCGCGCACCGCTGGTGGCCAGCGCGACAAGAGCGGCATCGGCGTGTTCATCGTGCCGGCCGGCGCCAAGGGCGTCACCCGCAAGGGCTATCCGACCCAGGACGGCCTGTACGCCGCCGACATCAGCTTCACCGGCGTCGAGGTCGGTGCTGATAGCGTGATCGGCAACCCGGCGAACGGCCTGCCGCTGATCGAGCGCGTCGTCGACGAGGCCCGCATCGCATTGTGCGCGGAGGCCGTCGGCCTGATGGACGAGTCGCTCAAGACCACGGTCGAGTACATCAAGACGCGCAAGCAGTTCGGTGTCGCGATCGGCTCGTTCCAGTCGCTGCAGCACCGCGCCTCCGACATGTTCGTGGCGCTGGAGCAGGCGCGCTCGATGTCGATGTTCGCGACCATGGCCGCCGAATTCGACGACGCCAAGGAGCGCGCGACCTCGATCGCCGCGGCGAAGGTGCAGATCGGCAAGTCCGGCAAGTTCGTCGGCCAGCAGTCGATCCAGCTCCATGGCGGCATCGGCATGACCATGGAGGCCAAGATCGGCCACTACTTCAAGCGCCTGACGATGATCGAGACCACCTTCGGCGACACCGACTACCACATGCGCCGCGTCAGCGAGGCGGGTGGGTTGATCTAGGTCGACAGGTTCCTCCGTCATTGCGAGGAGCGAAGCGACGAAGCAATCCAGAGTCGCGCGTGAGGCCCTGGATTGCTTCGCTTCGCTCGCANGTGAGGCCCTGGATTGCTTCGCTTCGCTCGCAATGACGGCGGAGCCAGATTTCGTAACCCGGATGAGCGCAGCGACATCCGGGTTCATCTCGGCAGCTCGTGAGACCCCGGATGTCGCTGCGCTCATCCGGGCTTCGAGGCCGCTGCGGAGGAGCAGAACATGACCCCCAACCCCTTCAACCTCGCCGGACAGGTCGCCGTCATCACCGGTTCGAGCCGCGGCATCGGCCGCGCGTCGGCTGAGTTGCTCGCGCAGCTCGGCGCCAAGGTCGTGATCTCCAGCCGCAAGGCCGAGGCCTGCGAGGAGGTCGCGAACGGCATCCGCGCCCATGGCGGCGAGGCCCATGTCATTCCCTGCAACATCTCGCGCCGCGCCGAGGTCGACGCGCTGATCGACGGCGCCGTCAAGCAATACGGCCAGGTCGACATCCTCGTCTGCAACGCCGCGGTCAATCCGTATTACGGCCCGCTGCTCGATATCTCCGACGAGGCCTTCGACAAGATCATGGCCTCCAACGTCAAGAGCAATCTCTGGCTCTGCGCCAAGGCGATCCCGCCGATGGCGGCGCGCGGCAAAGGCTCCGTCATCATCGTGTCCTCGATCGGCGGGCTGCGCGGGTCGACCGTGATCGGCGCCTACGGCATCTCCAAGGCGGCCGACTTCGCGCTGTGCCGCAGCCTCGCCGGCGAATGGGGCCCGCAGGGCGTGCGCATCAATTGCGTCGCGCCCGGCCTGATCAAGACCGACTTCGCCCGCGCGCTGTGGGAGGACGAAGCCCGCTTGAAGCAGCGCTGCGCCACCACGCCGCTGCGCCGCATCGGCGAGCCGCACGAGATCGCCGGCGCCGTCGCCTACCTCGCCTCGGACGCCTCGACCTTCATGACGGGGCAGACCATCGTCGTCGACGGCGGCGTGACCACGGCGGCGGTGTAGTCGTCCATCCACACGACGTCTGCACCTCTCCCTCGCGGCCATCGCGTAGCGATTGCCTGGAGCGGGAGAGGGGGGTTGCGCGAAGCGCAACCGGGTGAGGGGTCTCTCCTCATACTCAGAGCTCAAGTGTGGCACCAACCCCTCACCCGAATGAGCTTGGAGCGTCCGCCAGTGTAGCCCTCTCCCACAAGGGGCGAGGGCGCAGTCATGCGCAGCGGAGCCGACTTCCGCTGCAGCGTGCGGGCGGCGCGTGACCCCAACCTCCTTGACCTTCCCGTCCCAATCCGCTTGCTTGTCGCCAACGTCGTCAACTTCCCGGGAAGAAACCCCCATGTCCTTCGTGCTGGCCATCGATCAGGGCACCACGTCCTCGCGCGCGATCGTGTTCCGCTCCGACATCTCGATCGCCGCGGTCGCGCAGCAGGAATTCCCGCAGCATTTCCCGGCCTCGGGCTGGGTCGAGCACGAGCCGGAGGACATCTGGACCTCGACGGTGATGACCTGCCGCGACGCGCTGGACAAAGCCGGGATCAAGGCCAAGGACATCGCCGCGATCGGCATCACCAACCAGCGCGAGACGACCGTGGTGTGGGACCGCGCCACCGGCCAGGCGGTCCACCGCGCCATCGTCTGGCAAGACCGCCGCACCGCCGACATTTGCGCCAAGCTCAAGGCCGACGGCTACGAGCCGGATGTCAGCGCCAAGACCGGCCTGATCATCGATCCCTATTTCTCCGGCACCAAGGTCGCCTGGATCCTCGACCACGTTCCGGGCGCGCGCGAGCGGGCCGAGCGCGGCGAGCTGTTGTTCGGCACTGTCGACTGCTACCTGCTGTGGCGCCTGACAGGGGGGCGGGTGCACGCGACCGACGCCACCAATGCCTCGCGCACGCTGCTGTTCAACATCCACACCGGGCAGTGGGACGACACGCTGCTGAAGCTCCTGCGCGTGCCGCGCTCGATGCTGCCCGAGGTGAAGGACTCGTCCGCCGAGTTCGGCACCACCACGCCGGACCTGTTCGGCGGTCCGATCAAGGTCTCAGGGATCGCCGGCGACCAGCAGGCGGCGACCATCGGCCAGGCCTGCTTCACGCCCGGCATGATGAAGTCGACCTACGGCACCGGCTGCTTCGCGCTGCTCAACACCGGCGCCACGCCGGTGAAGTCGAACAACAAGCTGCTGACCACCATCGCTTATCAGCTGGGCGGCGTCAGGACCTACGCGCTCGAAGGCTCGATCTTCGTCGCCGGCTCGGCGGTGCAGTGGCTGCGCGACGGGCTCGGCATCATCAAACATGCCGCCGAGACCGGCCCGCTCGCCGACAAGTCCGATTCGATGCAGTCGGTCTATCTGGTACCGGCCTTCGTCGGCTTGGGGGCGCCGTATTGGAATCCGCGCGTGCGCGGCGCGCTGTTCGGGCTGACCCGCAACACCGGCCCGGCCGAGCTTGCGCATGCGACGCTGGAGAGCGTCTGCTACCAGACCTATGATCTGTGGGCGGCGATGCGCGCCGACTGGCCAGATGCGTCGGCGGCCACCATCGTGCTGCGCGTCGACGGCGGCATGACCGCCTCCGATTGGACCATGCAGCGCCTCGCCGACCTGCTCGACGCGCCGGTCGACCGTCCGATGATCCAGGAGACCACCGCGTTAGGAGCCGCCTATCTCGCCGGCCTCAATGCGGGCGTCTATCCGGAGCCGGAAAAGTTCGCCGACAATTGGCGGCTGGAGCATCGCTTCAAGCCGGCGATGAGCGCGGCCACGCGCCAGCGCAAGCTGGCCGGCTGGGCCCGCGCGGTGAAGGGCGTGTTGGCGAGCGACGAGGGCGAGTAGGGATGTCCATTCCTGACGGTTATTTCGATATCCCGCTCGGTAAGATCGCCGCGATCGTGACTTCGCTCGAGATGCTGGCGCCACCAGTGCTGCCGCCCGATCCGGCCGGCGACTGGAGCGTTCGCCGCGTCGCGCAGCCCGGTCTCGACTGGTACCGCGACCTCTACAGCCGCGTCGGCCGCGAATGGCTGTGGTCGCAGCGCCTGCGGATGAACGACGCCGAGCTCGCCGCCACTATCCGCGCTGACGGCGTCGAGATCTACACGCTGGCGCATGATAGCGGCGACGAGGCCCTGCTGGAGCTCGACTTCCGCAACAAGAACGAGTGCGAGCTGGTGCTGTTCGGCGTCACGTCGAAGCTGATCGGCACCGGGGCCGGCCGCCTGCTGATGAACCGCGCGCTGCAGCGCGCCTGGGCGCAGCCGCTGACGCGGCTCTGGGTGCACACCTGCAGCTTGGATCATCCGCGCGCGCTGGCCTTCTACCAGCGTTGCGGCTTCCGCCCGTATCGTCGCCAGATCGAGCTTGCCCCGGATCCGCGGCTCGACGGCACCCTGCCGCGCAATGTCGCGGCGCATGTGCCGCTGCTCGGCTAGGTCGGGCCTGCCCGTGATGAACCGATCGCGAAGCTCCAATCTCGGTCGTCATGCCCGGGCTTGACCCGGGCATCCATGTTCGGCGTCGCGAGAGACGTGGATGGCCGGGACCAGCCCGGCCATGACAGCGGAGAGCGTGAGCCAATGCGGGTGACAGCAGCCGCAAATGGCGCTTCAATGCCGCGCATAGGAGGACGCGCCATGTTCCTGATCGGCCAGTACGACTCGCCCTTCGTCCGCCGCACTGCGATTGCGCTACGGCTGTATGGCCTGCCGTTCGAGCACAGGCCGTGGTCGACCTTCGGTGATGCCGACAAGATCGCGACGTATAATCCGCTGCTGCGCGTGCCGGTGCTGGTGCTCGACGATGGCGAGGCGCTGATCGATTCGGCCGCGATCCTCGATCATCTCGACGAGACCGTCGGGCCGGAGCGCGCGATGCTGGCGCCGCACGGGCCGTTGCGCCGGAAACAGCTGCACACGATCGCGCTCGCGACCGGGCTCGGCGACAAGGCCGTCAGCCTGATCTACGAGCGCGTGCTGCGCAAGGACCGCCTGGCGCTATGGGTGGCGCGCTGCGAGACGCAGATCTCCGGCGTGCTTTCGATGCTGGAGGTCGAGCGCGCGGGCGTGACCACGGACTATTGGTATGGCGAGCACATCGGCCACGCCGACATCGCCGTCGCCTGCGTTCTCCGCTTCACGTCGGAGGCACATCCGCATCTGTTTGATGAGACGCGCTATCCGGCGTTGGCGGCTCACGCGGCGACGTGCGAAGCGCTGCCGGCATTCCAGGACATCGTGCAGCCGCTAGCCCCGCCGAGCGGCGATTGAGGTGGCGAGTTTGGAGACGGTGGACGACCGCCTCCGGCTCGCTGCTCACCCTCTCCTGGAGGGGGAGGGGCGCCTCACGATGAGCGCAGCGAAACGAGAGGCGGGGTGATCTCTCCACATCCGCCGTCGCCCGTGGCTTCACCCCACCCCGCTCGCCCGCTCTGCGTGCGAGCGACGCTTCCCCTCCAGGGGAGGGTGAGCAGGGGAGCGTGCGGCGCAGCCTACGGCGATCATTGAACGCCGGCCACGCTAGGCTCACGGCCTGAAATACACATCCACCTTCATGCCGACCGCGAATGGGCCCGGCTCAGCGAGATCGACCAGCACCTCGACGACGTCGACGTCGGTCATGTTGCGCTGGCTGAGCGCAGCCGTGCGGCTGCTCTCGACCAGCGGCGCGATGCTTGCGACCTTGCCGGCGATATCGCGGCCGCGGAAGGCGTCGGAGCGGACCACGGCCTGCTGGCCGACCTTGATCTTGTCGAGGTCGCGCTGGTCGAGCTCGGCGCGCACGCGCAACGCCGACATGTCGCCGAGCAGCACCAGCGGCTGGGTCGCTTGCGGCGCGGCGATCTCGCCGGCGCGCGCATTGACCTGCAGCACGGTGCCGTCGAGCGGCGCGCGGATCGTGAGCTTCTCCAGGGTCGCGCGGGCGCCCTGAAGGTCGCTGCGCGCGACATTGAGTTGTCCCTCGACGCTGACCGGCAGCGGTGCATCGGCGGTGACCTTGCGCAGTTCGTCGGCCTGCTGCTCGAGCTTGGCCTGCGCATTGGCGAGCTGCGTGCGCGCGCTCTCGACATCACCATCCGCGCCGCGTCCCGCCCGCCGCTCGGCCACCGCCTTGTCGAGCGCTGTGCGCGCGTCGAACACTGCCGCCTGCGCGTCGGCGACGCCATCCTCGGCGCGGCGCCGCGGCCCGGCGCCTGACGGCGTCGATTCCTTGTTGCGCACGCGCTTGCGCATCGCGGCCTGCGCCTCGGCGCTGGCGAGCTGGGCACGGGCCTCGGCGTCAGTGAGGCGCAGCAAGGCCTGGCCGGCGAACACGGTCTCGCCCGGCTTGACCAGCACCTCCAGGATCGGCGCTACCACGGGCGCGCCGAGCTTGATCAGGCCGGAGGCCGGCTCGACTCGGCCGGGCGCGACGGCGAGCCAGCGCTCGTCCTGGGCATTGGCCGCGCGCGCCGGTGGCGCGATCCAGGCCGGTGCAACGGCCAGTGCGAAGGCCGCTGCCGCGACCAGCCCGAGCGCGGCGGTGCGATGTGAAACTGCCGATGTCATGCGTTTGAGACCTTCTTCATGGACTCGCCGCCGCTCTCCTCGCTGACAATGCGGCCGTCCTCGATATGGATGACGCGGCTGGCGAAGGGCAGGATGCGCGGATCGTGCGTCACCACCAGCACGGCGCGTGCCGGGTCCTTGGCGATGTCGGCAAGCAGGGCCATCACCGCCTGGCCGTTGGCGGTGTCGAGCGCGCCGGTCGGCTCGTCGGCGAGAATGACTTGCGCCTTGCCGACGATGGCGCGGGCGATCGCGACGCGCTGCTGCTCGCCGCCGGAGAGCTCGCGCGGCAGCGATTTGCGCTTGTGGCCGAGACCGACCGTGGCGAGCACCTCGCGCGCCGCCAGCTTCGCGGCCCGCGCGCGCTCGCCGCGGACGTCGAGCGCGAGCCGGACATTGTCCTCGGCGTTGAGCGTCGGAAACAGATGATAGGATTGAAAGATGAAGCCGATGCGCTCGCGCCGGAGCTTCGCCAGCGCCTCGGCATCGAGCGCCGCAACGGCCTGGCCACCGACCTTCACCGTGCCGGCATCCGGCGTCATCAGGCAGCCCAGGATCGACAGCAGCGTGGTCTTGCCGCTGCCGGACGGACCCATCAGCAGCACCAGTTCGCCGCCCTTCAGCGCGAGGCTCACGCCCTTCAGCGCCTGCACCCGGCCGGCGCCCTGGCCGAGGTGGTGGACGAGATCGGTGGCCTCGAGCACGATCTCGGTCATCGCGAGAACACCAAGGTCGGGTCGATTCGCATCACCTTCACGATCGCCGCAATCGCCGAGCCGATGCACATCGTCAATGTCAGGACGAACAGCGCGACCGTCAGCAGCGGCGTCATGATCACCGGCAGCGCCGATTCCGCGGTCGCGGCCGCGACGATCTTGCCGATCGCGGCGGCGCCGGCGAAGCCGACGATGGCGCTGAGCAGCGCCTGCCAGATGATCACCGTGTAGATGTAGCGGCTGGTCGAGCCGATCGCGCGCAGCGTGGCGAACTCGTTGATGTGATCCTTGGTGCTGGAATACAGCGTCTGTGCCACGATCACGGTGCCGACGATGAGGCCGAGCAACGCGCCCGCGAACAGCGCCGCGCCCGCACCGGTGCCGAACAGCCAGAATGAGCGGCTGCGGCTGGCGAACTCGGCGGCCGTCAGCACCTCGACATCGGCCAGATTGGCGCGCACCGCCTGCTGCACGGTCCAGAGGTCCGCCCCCGGCGCGAGCTTCACCAGCAGATAGGACGCCTTGTTCGGTGCGATGCCGGTAAAGCTGCGTGCACGCTCGACATCGGTGAACACGTAAGGCGTGGTCGTGAACGAGCGGATGCCTTTGGTGACCGCCATCACCTGCACCTTGCGATCGCGCAGCTCGGCGGCCTGCTCGACGCCGGTGATGCCGAGCCGCTCGAAATAGGTCTGGTCGATCGCGACGGCGCCGGGCACCGAGAGGTCGTCGAGCCGGCCCTCGACCACGTTCCAGGGATGCAGCCCGAGCCCGCGCAATTCCGAGCCGACCACGAACACCGGCGTCGTGGTGCCCTGCGGCAGCCGCCATTGCGCGTAGCCGATCACCAGCGGCGTGGCCTCGGCGACGCCCGGAACCGCCAGCGCCCGGAACCGCTGCCGCTCGTCGAGCAGCGAGGGGTCTTCGAAACATTTGGTGCCGACCGGCATGATCCAGAGCTCGGCCGGCGCGTGGTCGATCATGGTCGTGACCATCAGGCGGAAGCCGACATAGAGGCCCATCTGCACGGTCACCAGCACGATCGAGAAGATGATGCCGATGATGGTGGCGATGAAGCGCAGCCTGTCATGAAACAGGTTTCGCGACGCAAGCCTGAACTGCAGCGACATGAACGACAACCACCCGACGCCCCAGGTCTATTTCAGCCGGTTACGGCGGAGATGTCCACGCTGCATCGCATGACGGCCACTGTGGCGCTTTGTCATTCGCAGCCGCCGTGGCGCGGGGGACACGGGGAGGGACGCCGGCGAGTGCCTCATGCGCGCCGACCAGAGTGCGTCAAAGGCGGTGTCGTCCCCGCGAACGCGGGGACCTATAACCACAGGGAGTTGTTGTGGCGCTCGATGTCGGCCACCGCCGACGAGGGGTAGATCACGCGGCAGGGATCCCCGCGTTCGCGGGGACGACGGCTGTGTATGTCGAGGCAGCGCCGGCTATTTCGCGCCGACGGCCTTCTTACGCCAAGCGAGATGCACCGCGCAGGTGCAGCCGGGCGGGTGGCCGGCGAGTTCAGCGGGGGCGGTGTCGTTGGCCGGAGCGGGGGCTGTGGTGGCGCGTGATGTCTCGGCCTCCTGGCCACCGCGGGCCGGGATGTAGTTCAGGATCGGCGCCAGCCAGCGTTCGACTTCGGTGACGGTCATGCCCTTGCGCGCGGCGTAGTCCTCGACCTGGTCGCGCTCGATCTTGCCGACGCCGAAATAGAAGCTCTCCGGCGAGGCGAAATACAGGCCCGAGACCGACGAGCCCGGCCACATCGCAAAACTCTCGGTCAGGCGGACGCCGGCGTTGTTTTCGGCATCCAGCAGTTCGAACAGCGTCGCCTTTTCGGTGTGATCGGGCTGCGCCGGATAGCCCGGTGCGGGACGGATGCCCTGGTACTTCTCCAGGATCAGGTCGTCGGGCGAGAGCGCCTCGTCTGGGGCATAGGCCCAGAACTCGCGGCGGACGCGGGCATGCAGCCGCTCGGCGAACGCCTCGGCCAGACGATCGGCCAGCGCCTTCACCAGGATCGAGGAGTAGTCGTCATTGGCGTTCTTGAAGCGGTCGGCCACCGCGTCCTCGCCGAGGCCGGCGGTGACCACGAAGCCGCCGACATAGTCCGGCACGCTCGAACCCACGGGCGCGACGAAGTCGGACAGGGCGGTGTTGAAGCGGCCCTCGCGCTTTTCGAGCTGCTGGCGCAGCGTATGCAGCGTCGCAATCCGCTCGGTGCGGCTGTCATCGGCATAGAGCACGATGTCGTCGCCTTCGGCATTGGCCGGCCAGAAGCCGATCGCGGCGCGCGCGGTGAACCACTTCTCGTCGACGATGCGCTTCAGCATCTTGAGCGCGTCATCATAGAGCGCGCGCGCGGCCTCGCCGACCTTGGCGTCGTCGAGGATGGCCGGGAAGCGGCCGGCGAGCTCCCAGGTCTGGAAGAACGGCGTCCAGTCGATATAGGGCACGAGCTCGGCGAGGTCGTAGTCGGCGAAGGTCTTGACGCCGAGGAAGGTCGGCTTGACCGGCCTCGCTTTGGCGAAATCGATCTTCGGCGCGTTGGCGCGGGCGTCGGAAAGCTTCAGCCGCTTCTTGTCGGCCTGGCCGCGCAGATGGGCGGCGGCGATCTTCTGATATTCGGTCCGGATCTCGGCGGCATAGGCATCCTTGCGCTCCGCCGACAGCAGCGAGGAGGCGACGCCGACGGCGCGGCTGGCGTCGTTGACATGCACCACCGGGCCGCTTTGGTAGTTCGGGTCGATCTTGACGGCGGTGTGGACGCGGCTCGTCGTCGCGCCGCCGATCAGGAGCGGCATGTTGAGGCCCTGGCGCTCCATCTCGGAGGCCAGATAGGCCATCTCGTCGAGCGACGGCGTGATCAGGCCGGAGAGGCCGATGATGTCGGCATTCTCGGTCTTCGCCGTCTCGATAATCTTGGCGGCGGGCACCATGACGCCGAGGTCGATGACCTCGAAATTGTTGCACTGGAGCACGATGCCGACGATGTTCTTGCCGATGTCGTGGACGTCGCCCTTGACGGTCGCGAGCACGATCTTGCCGGCGTTGGAGCGCTCATTGGCACGGCCCTTGTTGGCGGCCTTCTCGGCCTCCATGAACGGCATCAGATAGGCCACGGCCTGCTTCATCACGCGTGCCGATTTCACGACCTGCGGCAGGAACATCTTGCCGTCGCCGAAGAGATCGCCGACCACGTTCATGCCGGCCATCAGCGGGCCTTCGATGACGTCGAGCGGCCGCGTCGACGCGGCGCGCGCCTCTTCGGTGTCGACTTCGATGAACTCGGTGATGCCATGCACCAGCGCGTGGGACAGGCGCTTGTCGACCGGCCAGTCGCGCCAGGCGAGATCGGCCTCCTTGGTCTGCTTGCCCTGGCCGCGGAACTTTTCGGCGAGTGCGAGCAGCCGCTCCGAGGCGCCGGGGTCGCGGTTGAGCACGACGTCCTCGCACACCTGGCGCAGCTCGGGATCGATGTCGTCATAGACGATCATCTGACCGGCATTGACGATGCCCATGTCCATGCCGGCTTTGATGGCGTGATACAGGAACACCGAATGCATCGCCTCGCGCACCGGCTCATTGCCGCGGAACGAGAACGAGAGATTGGAGACGCCGCCCGAGACATGCGCATGCGGCAGGTTCGAGCGAATCCAGCGTGTCGCCTCGATGAAGTCGACGCCGTAATTGTTATGCTCCTCGATGCCGGTGGCGATCGCGAAGATGTTCGGGTCGAAGATAATGTCCTCGGGCGGGAAGCCGATCTGCTCGACCAGGATCTTGTAGGCGCGGGCGCAGATCTCGGTCTTGCGCTTGTAGGTGTCGGCCTGGCCGGTCTCGTCGAACGCCATCACGACCACGGCGGCGCCGTGGCGGCGCGCGATCTTGGCCTCGTGGATGAACTTCTCCTCGCCCTCCTTGAGCGAGATCGAGTTCACGACTGGCTTGCCTTGAACGCATTTCAGGCCGGCCTCGATGACGTGGAACTTCGAGGAATCGACCATCACCGGAACGCGGGCGATATCCGGCTCGGCGGCGACGAGGTTGAGGAAGGTCCGCATCGCGGCTTCCGAGTCCAGCAGGCCCTCGTCCATGTTGACGTCGATGACCTGGGCGCCGTTCTCGACCTGGTCGCGCGCCACCTGCAGCGCCGCGGTGTAGTCGCCGGCGGTGATCAGCTTGCGGAATTTGGCAGAACCCGTGACGTTGGTGCGCTCGCCGACATTGACGAACGGAATCTCCGGCGTCAGCTCGAACGGCTCCAGGCCCGACAGCCGCAGCCGCGGCGCGATCTCAGGCACGGCGCGCGGCTTGTGCGGGGCGACCGCGGCGGCGATCGCCGCGATATGGTCCGGCGTGGTGCCGCAGCAGCCGCCGACGATGTTGACGAGGCCGTCGCGGGCGAACTCGCCGATCAGCCGCGCCATGTAGGCCGGCGTCTCGTCATACTGGCCGAACTCGTTGGGCAGGCCGGCATTCGGATAGGCGCAGACCAAGGTATCGGCGACGCGGCCGATGTCGGCGACATGGGCGCGCAAATCCTCGGCGCCGAGCGCGCAGTTGAAGCCGATGGTCAGCGGCTTGGCGTGACGCACCGAATTCCAGAACGCCTCGGGCATCTGGCCCGACAGCAGGCGGCCGGACTTGTCGGTGATGGTGCCCGAGATCATCACGGGCACGTCGATGCCGCGCGCCTCGCACAGCTCGGCGATCGCGTACAGCGCCGCCTTGGCGTTGAGCGTGTCGAAGATGGTTTCGACCAGCAGCAGGTCGGCGCCGCCGTCGAGCAGCCCGCGCGCCTGCTCGCCATAGGCAATGCGCAAGTCGTCGAACGTGACGGCACGGTAGCCGGGGTTGGAGACATCAGGCGAGATCGAGGCGGTGCGGTTGGTCGGGCCCATCGCGCCGGCGACGAAGCGCCGTTTGCCGTCCTCGGCGGCGACACGGGTCGCGGCATTGCGCGCGAGCCGGGCGCCTTCGCGGTTGAGCTCGTAGATGATGTCGGAGAGATCGTAATCGGCCTGTGCGATCGACGTCGCGGAGAACGTGTTGGTGGCGACGATGTCGGCGCCGGCGCGCAGGTATTGCGCGTGGATGTCCTCGATCGCCTCGGGCTGGGTGAGGATCAAGAGGTCGTTGTTGCCACGGAGGTCGCGATGGAAGTCCTTGAACCGCTCACTGCGGAACGCGGCCTCGTCGAACTGCAGCGCCTGGATCATCGTGCCCATGGCGCCGTCGAGAATCAGGATGCGCTCACGGGCAGCCGTGAGAAAGGCGGTACGCGCGGGCGAGACGGGAGCGGACATCAGGCGGCAGCCTTGTTGGCGGACTTCGGACGGATGCCAAGCAGATGGCTGATCGCGAAGACGAGGTCGGCGCGGTTCATGGTGTAGAAATGGAAGGTGTCGACGCCATGCTTGGCGAGCTTGTGCACCTGGCCGGCGGCGACGGTCGCCGCGACCAGCTTGCGGGTCTCCGGATCGTCATCGAGGCCGTCGAACTTCTCGGCCAGCCAGTCCGGCACCGTGGTGCCGGCGCGCGTGACGAAGCCGCGCGCCTGCTTGAAATTGTGCATCGGCATGATGCCGGGCACGATCGGAATGTCGATGCCGCGGGCGCGGACGCGATCAAGGTAGCGGAAGTAGAGATCGTTGTCGAAGAACACCTGGGTGATGGCGCGGGTCGCGCCGGCATCGACCTTGGCCTTGAGCATGTCGATGTCGGCGTCGAAGTCGCGGCTCTCGGGGTGCTTCTCCGGATAGGCCGACACCGAGATCTCGATGTCGGGGTGGCGCTTCTTGATGCCGGCGATCAGCTCGGGCGAGCTCTGATAGCCCTCGGCATGGGTGTAATAGGGCGTGCCGATGCCGCCGGGCGGATCGCCGCGCAGCGCGACGATGTGGCGGACGCCGACCTCGTGATAGCGGTCGACGACCTCGTCGATCTCGTGGCGCGAGGCGCCGACGCAGGTGAGATGCGCCGCCGGCAAGAGCGCGGTCTCTTTCAGGATGCGCGCGATGGTGGCGTGGGTGCGCTCGCGCGTCGAGCCGCCAGCGCCATAGGTCACCGAGACGAAGCTCGGCTCCAGCGGGGCGAGGCGCTCGATCGAGGTCCACAACGTCCTCTCCATCTCCTCGGTCTTCGGCGGGAAGAACTCGAAGGAGATTTTCGGCCGGATGATCGCGGCATGTCCGTCGGTGATGGCGGTGGCGAGGTCGGTCATGGCGGCGCAGCTTCCCGATGGCGCGTAAATTTCAACTCAAGAGGGGATCGTCCCTTGGAGCCGCCAAGATAGGGGAAGTGCGACGCAATATACAGCCCACCAACAATGGGATTTTGCCCACTTTTATGAGAGATATGTGTTTTGAAAGGCGGCAATACTGGCCGTTGGGCAAAACGAGAATGCTTAAGGCCAGGGATTTGTGAGCAAAAATGCCGATTCCTACGCGAATGAGCGTGTGGGACAAGGGAAAGATCAAATTGTATACAGGCGATCTGTCCCAATCATATTCGAGCCAATCTCTGCGTTTGCGGCAGGTCACCGGCGCGATTGGCCCATTGTGGCCCGCGGTGCAGTCACTACGTTGACGGCATGATCCCGCTCTCAGTCCTCGACCTCTCGGTCACCAGCACGGCGACGCCTCCGTCGGCGGCGCTGCGCAACAGCATCGATCTGGCGCGCCATGTCGATCGGCTCGGCTATGTCCGCTATTGGCTGGCCGAGCATCACAGCCTGCCCTCGGTGGCGAGCCCGTCGCCGGACATCATGATTGGGCAGATCGCGGCCGCCACCAAGCACATCCGCGTCGGCTCCGGCGGCGTGATGCTGCCCAATCACGCGCCGCTGGTCGTCGCCGAGCGCTTCAAGATGCTGGAAGCCCTCTTCCCCGGCCGCATCGATCTCGGTCTGGGACGGGCGCCCGGCACCGACGGCACCACGGCGTATGCGTTGAGGAGCCGGCTCGACCGCCGCGAGGGCGACGACTTCCTGGAGCGGCTGCACGAGCTGATGTTGTGGGAGACCCGCGAGTTTCCGGCCGGCCATCCCTACAACAACGTCATCGCGATGCCCGACGATGCGCCGCTGCCGCCGATCTGGCTGCTCGGCTCCAGCGACTATTCCAGCGAGCTGTCGGCGCAGCTCGGTATGGGTTTTGGCTTCGCGCATCATTTCGCTAATCATGATGCGATCGATGCGATGACCACTTACCGCGCGCATTTCACGGCGTCGCGCTGGCGCGCGCAGCCGCATGCCATCCTGGCGGTGGCCGTGGTCACGGCCGAGACCGACGCGGAGGCCGAGCGGCTCGCGTCATCGATGGATCTGAACCGCCTGCGGCGCGACCGCGGACAATTCCTGCCGCTGCCGAGCCCGGAGGAAGCGGCGGCTTATCCGTATACAGACGCGGATCGCGCCTCGATCGCGCGCAACCGCTCGCGCCTGTTCGTGGGCTCGCCGGCGACGGTGCGCGCCAAGCTCGACCCGATGATCGCGGCGAGCCAGGCCGACGAGCTGATGGTGATCACCGCGATCTTCGATCACGACGCCCGCAAGCGCTCCTACAGCCTGCTCGCCGACGCCTTCGGCCTGGAGCGGAAGGCGGCCGCGTGAGTTTTTGCCGTCGTCTCGGGCAAGGCCAGGCAGCGCAACAGCGCTGCCTGGCCGCCGGCCCGGGATCCATTCCGCGTGATGTCTGGGTGAGGCAGCGGTAGGAGAGACTTTGCTGCGACCATTCGATCCGGCGGTCGTCGGCCCCGGCCTTCGCCGAGGCGGCAGCAGAGCGTCACTCCATCCGTTCGCTGAACGTGGCACGGAACGGGTGCGCCGGATAGACGCCGACGATACGCAGCTCGCGCGAGAAGAACTTCAATTCCTCCAGCGCGAAGGCGAGTCCCTTGTCTTCGGGATGGCCGTCGACATCGGCATAGAATTGCGTGGCGAAGAAATTGCCGTCGACCATGTAGCTCTCGAGCTTGGTCATGTTGACGCCGTTGGTCGCGAAGCCGCCCAGCGCCTTGTAGAGCGCGGCGGGCAGGTTGCGGACGCGAAACACGAAGCTCGTGACCAGCGGGCCGGAGTTCTGCTCGGCCCATTGCGGCTCGCGCGCCAGCACGACGAAGCGGGTGGTGTTGTGGGCCTCGTCCTCAATGTCCTCGGCGAGGATTTCCAGGCCATAGATCTCCGCGGCCAGGCGCGAGGCAATCGCTGCAACGCTCCTGTCGCCGCGCTGGGACACGTCCCGCGCGCTGCCGGCAGTGTCGCCGGCCACGATCGGCCGGACGCCGAGCTGGCGGATGATGCGGCGGCACTGGCCGAGCGCATGAACGTGACTCTCGACGGTCTTGATGTCGGCGAGCTTGGTGCCCTTCAGCGCCATCAGCTGGTGACGGATCGGCAGGAACCACTCGCCGATGATGGAGAGGCCGGAGGCCGGCAGCAGATGGTGGATGTCGGCGACGCGGCCCGCGACCGAGTTCTCGATCGGGATCATGCCGAGATCGGCCTCGCCGGAGGAGATTGCGCTCAGCGCATCCTCGAAGGTCGGGCAGGGCATGGCCTCTGCGGTCGGATAGGCCTCGGAAATGGCGATGTGGGAATTGGCTCCCGGCTCGCCCTGGAATGCGATTTTCAAGATCTTGCTCATGACGGGCCTTGTAGCAGCGGCTCAAGCCTTGGACAAAAGCCGGCGTGCGGTTTCGAGATCGGGCGGGGTATCGACCCCCCGCGGTACGGTATCGACGATGCCGATGTCGATCCGCATGCCGGCCTCCAGCGCGCGCAGCTGCTCCAGCTTCTCCTGAAGCTCGAGCGGCGAGGGCGGCAGGCTGACGAAGCGTTCCAGGGCGGCACGGCGATAGGCGTAGAGGCCGATATGATGGTAGCGTGGTCCGTCGCCGTGAGGCGCGGTGGCGCGGGTGAAATACAGCGCACGCAGTCGCCGCTCGCCGATCGGGGAGCCGACCGCCTTCACCACGCTCGGCGCGGCGTCCTCCTCGGCGGTGTGGATCTGGGCTGCAAGCGTGGCGATATCCACGGCCGGATCGGACAGCGGCAGCAGCACGTCGCGGATGTTCTGCGGCAGGATGGTCGGGAAGTCGCCCTGCAGGTTGACGACGATCTCTGCTTCGCCAGCGGGATCGAGCTTGCACGACGCCTCGTAGATCCGATCCGATCCGGAGGGATGGTCCGGCCGGGTCATCACCGCCTCGCCGCCATGGTCAATGACCGCGTCCGCGATCTCCTTCGTATCGGTGGCCACAGCGACCCGGCCGATATTGGCCTCCTGGGCGCGGCGGAGCACCTGCACGATCATGGGCAGGCCTGCGATGTCGAGCAGCGGCTTGCCGGGCAGGCGGGTGGAGGCCATGCGGGCAGGAATCAGCACCAGGATCTTAGGTTGGGTCATCCGGGGAACGGCAGGTCGGAGCCGGTCGCAACAGCGCGTCCGGACGATGTGGAGACAGTAAAAACCGCCCGCTTATACGGGTTGCCAGAGCACGGGCAAACCGATATCTCACTTCTGCCGCAGGGGGAGGCGCGACGGCTCGATTCCGCTCGATGCCTTCACGAGTCTCGATGCCTTCGAGTCCTGGGGCGATTCACGGTCGCGGCCCCGCGACCTCAAAAGCAATGAAATCCGCCCTCGGAGCCTGATTCCAAAATGGACTCCTTCGAACTGAACAAAATCCTCGGCGCCGTCCTGGCTGCCTGTCTGGTCGTGCTGGTGACGAGCTTCAGTGCCGGCGCGCTGTTCGCGCCGAAAATGCCCGAGAAGCCGGGTTTCGAGATCGCCGTCAAGGAGAGCGAGGGCGCCGCCAAGGGTGGCGCTGCGCCGGCCGCCGCCGAGCCGATCGAGAAGCTGCTGCAGACCGCTTCGGTCGAGAAGGGCGCCGCCGCCGCCAAGAAGTGCGCGGCCTGCCATACCTTCGCGAAGGGCGAGAAGAACGGCGTCGGGCCGAACCTCTGGGGCGTCGTCGGCGACAAGATCGGCGAAGGCCGCGGCTTCAACTGGTCGCAGGCGATCAAGGCCAAGGGCGGCACCTGGACGATCGACGCGCTGAACCAGTTCATCGCCAACCCCAAGGGCTACATCCCGGGCACCGCGATGGGCTTCGCCGGCATCCAGAAGGACTCGGAGCGGGCTGACGTGCTGGCCTATCTGAACTCGCTGTCGGACAATCCGGCGCCGCTGCCGACCGCGGCCAAGTGATCCAAAGCTAAGCTCTCAGGCTTTCGACGGCCGGGCCCCAAGCCCGGCCGTTTTGCTTTGGCGGGCCAATTTCGCCCCATTTGGGACCTTTGGTCGCATCCGTCCCGTTCACAACCCGGTATCATGAGGAAAAAGCAAGGTTATTCGTCGAAACCTTGCCGTATATTGGTCCCCTGAATGGAACGGGGTCGCAGGTTCCGGGCGCCCTTGCCCGGCCGGCGCAACCCGCCCTCGCCAAACGGGTTACGATCAAACGTTCGATCTGGGAGCAGGGGCGTCCACCGCCGGACTCTGCTCCTCAGCGGTCTTATTCAGAGGAAGTCTCATTTGACGATTACCCGACGACAGCTCCTGCAGAGCAGCGCCTTCGCTGCGATGGTCCCGGCGCTCGGCACCGCCGCCAGCCTTGCCCCTCTCGACGCCGCGCAGGCGCAGGCCGGGGAGCAACTGGTCTGGCGCCACGGCCTGTCGCTGTTCGGCGAGGTGAAGTACCCGGCCGACTTCAAGCGCTTCGACTACGTCAATCCCGACGCGCCCAAGGGCGGCACGGCCCGGATGATCTCGCTCGGGACGTTCGACAATTTCAACATCGTCGTGATGTATGTGAAGGGCAACATCGCCGCGGCCGCGATGCTCCCCTACGAGACGCTGATGACGCGGTCGCAGGACGAGATCTCGACCGAATACGGCCTGCTCGCCGAGGCGGCGTCCTACCCCGACGATTATTCGTGGGTGATCTATCGGCTGCGCCCGGAGGCGCGCTGGCATGACGGCAAGCCGGTCACGCCGGAGGATGTCATCTTCTCGCTCGACGTGTTGAAGAAGAACAGCCCATTCTACTCGTCCTACTACCGTCACGTCATCAAGACCGAGAAGACCGGCGACCGCGAGGTGAAGTTCACCTTCGACGGTCCGGGCAATCGCGAGCTGCCGCACATCGTCGGCGAGATGATCGTGCTGCCGAAGCATTATTGGGAAGGCACCGATGCGCAGGGGCGCAAGCGCGACGTCACCGCCACGACCCTGGAGCCGCCGCTCGGGTCCAGCCCCTACCGGATCAAGGATTTCGTGCCGGGACGCTCGATCAAGGTCGAGCGCGTCAAGGACTATTGGGGCGCCAATTTGCCGGTCCGGATCGGCCAGAACAATTTCGACGAGCTGCAATACGAGTACTTCCGCGACAACCAGGTCGCCCTCGAAGCGTTCAAGGCCGATCAGGCCGACTGGATCAACGAGAACTCGGCCAAGCAGTGGGCCACCGCCTACGAATTCCCGGCGATTGTCGACAAGCGCGCGGTCAAGGAGGAATTCCCGGTCCGCGATTCCGGCCGCATGCAGGGCTTCGTGTTCAACCTGCGCCGCCCGCAATTCCAGGATGCCCGGCTGCGCCGCGCCTTCAACTATGCGTTCGATTTCGAGGAGATGAACAAGCAGCTGTTCTTCGGCCAGTACAAGCGGATCAACAGCTATTTCGAAGGCACCGATCTCGCCTGCTCGGGCCTGCCGCAGGGCCAGGAGCTCGAGCTGCTGGAGGCGCTGCGCGACAAGGTGCCGCCTGAGGTGTTCACCACGCCCTACCAGAACCCGGTCGGCGGCAATCCGGAGAACGTGCGCGGCAATCTGCGCGAGGCCACGAAGCTCCTGAAGGACGCCGGCTACGAGATCAAGGACCGCAAGCTGGTCGATCCTGCCGGCAAGCCGGTCGCGATCGAGATGCTGGTGCAGGATCCCTCGTCCGAGCGCATCGTGCTGTTCTACAAGCCGTCGCTGGAGCGGCTCGGCGTCACCGTGACGGTGCGCCAGGTCGACAACGTCCAGTATGAGCAAAGGGTTCGCACCTTCGATTACGACATTATCACCGACACTTGGGGCCAGTCGCTGTCGCCCGGTAACGAGCAGCGCGATTTCTGGGGTTCCAAGGCGGCCGACGAGCAGGGCTCGAAGAACGCGGCCGGCATCAAGAACCCGGCCATCGACCAACTGATCGAGAAGATCATCTTCGCCAAGGACCGTGCCAGCCTGGAAGCGGCGACGCATGCGCTCGACCGCGTGCTGCTGTGGAATTTCTACGTCGTGCCGCAATTCACCTATCCGTTCGCGCGCAGCGCCCGCTGGGACCGCTTCAGCCATTTCGAGCCGTTCCCCAAATATGCCAGCACCGGCTGGCCGACGCTGTGGTGGTACGACGCCGACAAGGCTGCCAAGGTGAAGCGCTCTTGAGCCGGCTCCCGCATCTGTCGCGCCGCGGCGTGCTCGGGCTTGGCCTCGGCGCGCTCGGCGTTCCCCTGCTGAAGCCGGCGATGGCCGCGGAGTTCGGCGCGGACTCGCACGGCATGTCGGCGTTCGGCGACCTCAAATATCCGGCCGACTTCCCTCATTTCGATTACGTCAATCCGGACGCGCCGAAGGGCGGGATGTTCTCGCTGATCCCCTCGGTGCGCGCCTACAACCAGTCCTATCAGACGTTCAATTCCTTCAATGCCTACGTCCTCAAGGGTGAGGGCGCGCAGGGCATGGACATGACGTTTGCCACCCTGATGGTGCGCGCGACCGACGAACCGGATGCGGTGTATGGGCTGGTCGCGAAGTCCGTGGCGATCTCGCCGGACAAGCTGACCTATCGCTTCACCTTGCGGCCCGAGGCGCGCTTCCACGACGGCTCGAAGATCACGGCGCACGACGTCGCGTGGTCCTTGAACACCTTGAAGGAGAAGGGCCACCCGCTGATCGTCGTGCAGCTGCGCGACTTCGTGACGGCCGAGGCACTCGATGACGCGACCGTCGTGCTCAGCTTCGTCGAGAAGCGCGCCCGCGACGTGCCGCTCTACGTCGTCACCCTGCCGATCTTCTCCAAGGCCTGGTATGCGAACCGTGCCTTCGACGAGAATCCGCTGGACGTGCCGCTCGGCTCGGGGCCGTACAAGGTCGGCAAATACGAGATCAACCGCTACGTCGAGTTCGAGCGCGTCAAGGATTGGTGGGCCGCCGACCTGCCGGTCAGCCGCGGCCTCTACAATTTCGACAGTGTGCGCTACGAATTCTACCGTGATCGCGACGTCGCCTTCGAGGGCTTCACCGCCAAGAGCTATCTGTTTCGCGAGGAGTTCACCTCGCGCATCTGGGCGACGCGCTACGATTTCCCGGCGATCAAGGACGGCCGCGTCAAGCGCGAGCTGCTGCCGGACGAGACGCCGTCGGGCGGCCAGGGCTGGTTCGTCAACACCCGCCGCGACAAGTTCAAGGACCCCCGTGTCCGCCAGGCGCTAACCTACGCCTTCGATTTCGAATGGACCAACAAGACCATCATGTACGGCGCCTATGCGCGCACGGTGTCGCCGTTCCAGAACTCCGACATGGTCGCCGTCGGGCCGCCCTCGCCGGAGGAGCTGAAGCTGCTGGAGCCGTTCCGCGGCCAGGTGCCTGACGACGTCTTCGGCGAACCGTTCGTGCCGCCGGTCTCGGATGGCTCGGGCCAGGACCGCGCGATGCTCCGCAAGGCCACGCAACTGCTGCAGCAGGCGGGTCTTCCGGTCAAGGACGGCAAGCGGCTGCTGCCATCGGGCGAGGTCTTCAGCATCGAGTTCCTGATCGACGAGGTGTCGTTCAAGCCGCATCACGGCACCCTGATCAAGAATCTGCAGACGCTCGGCATCGATGCCGACCTGCGCATCGTCGATGCGGTGCAATACCGCGCGCGGGTCGAGGATTTCGATTTCGACATCACGGTGCAGCGGCTGTCGATGTCGCCGACCCCCGGCGACAGCCTGAGGCCGTACTTCACCTCCGACGCGGCCAAGACCAAGGGCTCGTACAATCTCGCCGGCATCAGCAATCCCGCGATCGATGCGCTGGTCGCCAAGGCGATCGGCGCGGACACCCGTGGTGAACTGACGCTCGCCTGCCGCGCGCTGGATCGCGTGTTCCGTGCCGGCCATTACTGGATACCGCAATGGTATCGCCAGACCCATCCGATCGCCTATTGGGATCAGTTCGGTCACCCGCCGAAGCCGCCGAAATACGCATCCGGCGTGGGCGCCCCCGACATCTGGTGGTACGATGCCGCCAAGGCCGCAAAGCTGGAGCAAGCGAAGTAGTTCATGGCTGCCTATATCGCTCGCCGCATGTTTCTGATGCTCCCGACCCTGCTCGGGATCCTGTTCATCTCCTTCGTCGTGGTGCAGTTTGCGCCGGGCGGCCCGGTCGAGCGCGTCATCGCGCAACTGACCGGCGCCGACACTGGCGGCACCTCGCGCATCTCCGGCGGCAGCGGCTCCGATTTCGGCGCGCGGCCGCCGGGCCAGGTGGGCTCCGGCGGTGACACCAACTCGAAATATCGCGGCGCCCAGGGACTCGACCCGGCCTTCATCAAGAAGCTGGAGCAGCAGTTCGGCTTCGACAAGCCGGCGCCGGAACGTTTCGCGCTGATGGTCTGGAACTTCGCCCGCTTCGATTTCGGCAAGAGCTATTTCCGCGACACGACCGTGCTGCAGCTGATCAAGGAGAAGCTGCCGGTGTCGATCTCGCTCGGCATCTGGATGACCCTGCTGACCTATCTGATCTCGATCCCGCTCGGCATTCGCAAGGCGGTTCAGGACGGCTCGCGCTTCGACGTCTGGACCTCGGCCGTGATCATCATCGGCTACGCGATTCCCGGCTTCCTGTTCGCCATCCTGCTGATCATCCTGTTCGCCGGCGGCTCGTTCTTCAACATCTTCCCGCTGCGCGGCTTGACCTCAGACGGCTGGGCCGACTTCCCGTGGTACTGGAAGATCATCGACTATTTCTGGCATCTCACGCTGCCGCTGCTGTCGATGGCGCTCGGCGCCTTCGCCACCATGACCTTGCTCACGAAGAACTCGTTCCTCGACGAGATCCGCAAGCAATATGTCATGACCGCGCGGGCCAAGGGCTGCAGCGAGACCCAGGTGCTGTATGGCCACGTGTTCCGCAACGCGATGCTGATCGTGATCGCCGGCTTCCCCGGCACCTTCATTCATGCCTTCTTCTCCGGCTCGCTGCTGATCGAGACCATCTTCTCGCTCGACGGCCTCGGCCTGCTGTCGTTCGAGAGCATCCTCAACCGCGACTATCCGGTCGTGTTCGGCAACCTCTACATCTTCTCGCTGCTGGGCCTGGTGGTCAATCTGATCTCCGACCTCACCTACATGTGGATCGATCCGCGGATCGACTTCGAGGCGCGGGAGGTCTGACGATGCTCAAAACCGCGCCCCCCGTCGAGACCACCACGCAGGCGCCGCTCGGCGAGGCCGTGCCACCGACGCGGCACAGATTCCGGCCGTCGCCGCTCAACCAGCGCCGCTGGCAGAACTTCAAGGCCAACCGCCGCGGCTACTGGTCGCTGTGGATCTTCCTGTTCCTGTTCATCGTCTCGCTGTTCGCCGAGCTGATCGCCAACGACCGGCCGTTCCTGATCAAGTTCGACGGCCATCTGTATTGGCCGGCCTTCGTGTCCTATCCGGAGACGGCGTTCGGCGGCGACTTCGAGACCGCCGCCGATTATCGCGATCCGTATCTGCAGAAGCTGATCGCAGACAAGGGCGGCACCGTGATCTGGCCGTTGATCCGTTATTCCTACGCCACCCACAATCTCGATCTGCCGACGCCGGCGCCGTCGCCGCCGACCTGGATGCTGACCGAGGCGCAGTGCAAGCCCGTGGTCGAGAAGAAGGGGCTGAAGAGCTGCCGGGATCTGGAATACAATTGGCTCGGCACGGATGATCAGGGCCGCGACGTGGTCGCGCGGCTGATCTACGGCTTCCGCATCTCCGTGCTGTTCGGCCTGTCCTTGACGTTCTTCTCCTCGATCATCGGCATCGCCGCCGGCGGCGTGCAGGGTTATTTCGGCGGCTGGGTCGACCTGTTGTTCCAGCGCTTCATCGAGATCTGGAACGCGATTCCCTATCTCTATCTGCTGTTGATCCTGTCGGCGGTGCTGGTGCCCGGCTTCTTCACGCTGCTCGGGATCATGCTGCTGTTCTCCTGGGTGTCGCTGGTCGGCTTGGTGCGCGCCGAATTCCTGCGCGGCCGCAATTTCGAATACATCCAGGCGGCGCGCGCGCTCGGCGTCTCCAATGCCGTCATCATGTGGCGGCATCTGCTGCCGAACGCGATGGTCGCGACCATGACCTTCCTGCCCTTCATCGTGTCGAGCTCGGTGATGACGCTCACCGCGCTCGACTTCCTCGGCTTCGGCCTGCCGCCGGGCTCACCCTCGCTCGGCGAGATGCTGTCGCAGGCCAAGGCGAATGTGCAGGCGCCGTGGCTTGGCCTTACCGGTTTCTTCTCGGTCGCGATCATGCTGTCGCTGCTGATCTTCGTCGGCGAGGCCGTGCGCGACGCCTTCGATCCGCGCAAGACGTTCAGGTGACCGCCATGGATGCGATGAGCCAGCCGCTTCTATCGGTCAGCGATCTCTCGGTCGCCTTCCACCAGCAGGGCCGCGCGACGACCGCCGTCGACCACGTCTCGTTCGACATCAAGCGCGGCGAATGCGTTGCGCTGGTCGGCGAATCCGGTTCGGGCAAATCTGTCAGCGCACTCTCGGTGCTGAAGCTGTTGCCCTATCCGGTCGCCTCGCATCCCTCGGGCAGCATCCGCTTCAAGGGTCGCGATCTGCTGCCTCTCTCCGAAGGCGAGATGCGCGAGATCAGAGGCAGCGACATCTCGATCATCTTCCAGGAGCCGATGACCTCGCTCAATCCGCTGCACACGATCGAGCGGCAGATCAGCGAGATCCTGCAACTGCACCAGCCGATCTCGAACAGTGCGGCGCGCAAGCGCGTGCTCGAACTGCTCACCCAGGTCGGCATCCCTGAGCCGGAGACGCGGCTCGGCAGCTATCCGCATCAGCTCTCCGGCGGCCAGCGCCAGCGCGTCATGATCGCGATGGCGCTCGCCAACGAGCCGGACCTGTTGATTGCCGACGAGCCGACCACCGCGCTCGACGTCACCGTGCAGGCGCAGATCCTGGCGCTGCTCGCCGACATCCGCGCGCGGCTCGGCATGAGCCTGCTCTTCATCACCCATGATCTCGGCATCGTCCGCCGCATCGCCGACCGGGTCTGCGTGATGAATGGCGGCAAGATCGTCGAGCAGGGGCCGGTCGAGCAGGTGTTCACCGCACCCGCGCATCCCTACACCAAGGCGCTGCTCGCGGCCGAGCCGAAGCCGGACCCGGCGCCGCCGCGGCCGAATGAGCCGGTGGTGATGCAGGCGAAAGACCTGAAGGTCTGGTTTCCGATCAAGCGCGGCCTGTTCCGCTCCACCGTCGGCCACATCAAGGCGGTGGACGGCGTCAGCGTCGCCGTGCGCAAGGGCGAGACGCTCGGCGTGGTCGGCGAATCCGGCTCCGGCAAGACCACGCTCGGTCTGGCGCTGCTGCGGCTGATCTCCTCCGACGGCCCGATCGTGTTTCTCGGCAAGGAGATCCAGGGACTGTCCTTCAAGGACGTCCGGCCGTTCCGCCGCGACATGCAGATCGTGTTCCAGGATCCGTTCGGCTCGCTCAGCCCGCGCATGTCGGTCGGCGACATCATCGCCGAGGGCATCAGCGTGCATCAGCCCAGGCTCAGCGAAGAGGAGCGCGAGGCCAAGGTCATCAAGGCGCTGAACGAGGTCGGGCTCGATCCGGCGACGCGCTTCCGCTATCCGCACGAATTCTCCGGCGGCCAGCGCCAGCGCATCTCGGTGGCGCGCGCCGTCGTGCTTGAGCCTTCCTTCGTCGTGCTGGACGAGCCGACCTCGGCGCTCGACATGCTGTTCCAGGCGCAGATGGTCGCGCTGCTGCGCGACCTGCAGCGCAAGCTCGACCTCACCTACATGTTCATCTCGCACGACCTGCGCGTCGTCGCTTCGCTCGCCAGCCACCTGATCGTGATGAGCCACGGCAAGGTGGTCGAGGAGGGCCCGGCCGTCGACCTGTTCAAGGCCCCGAAGACCGACTACACCCGCGCCCTGTTCGCGGCCGCATTCAGGAACGAGACCGCGGCGAACGGCACGGCAGCGAGCTGAACCGGCGCGGATGGCAAGCGAGCCGTCGCGGCGCCGGTCGGGTTCGATCAGCGCCGGCCGCCGCCGCCACCGGGCGGACCGCCCGGGGCGCCGCCGAAGCCTGGCCCATCCGTTGGGCCGCCGGGACTGAATCCGCCGGGCGGCGCCATCCCATTGTCCCTGCCGAATCCTGGCGCGCCCGGGCCGCCGGGAGCACCCGGTCCACCCGATCCGCCCGGACCATTCGGTCCGCCCGGAGCATTCGCGCCACCTGGGCCGCCCGGTCCGTGCATGGGTCCCTGGCTGCGCGGCGGGGCGTGCGGACCCTGGACGGACTCGCCGGGGAATCGGCTCACCGCCTGCACGGTCTCGACCCGCAGCCCGCCGGCGCCGTCGGGCACGGCGTTGACGACGACGCGTGTCTCCCCAGACGGCTGGAAGCGCGAATTGTCACGCGCGACATAGCCCGAGCCGAATTGCAGCTCGCTGCCGACACGCCGGACATAGCCTTCGACCAGCAGCCGGCTGGCGCGGGCGAAATCCTGGAGATCGTCGGGCCTGATACGTGTGACCTGCAGCACGCCCTGCGCCATGCGGCCCTCGGCCTGGATGCGGCGTCCGATCAGGGCCGGATCGACACCGGCGAGGTGGAGCCCGCCGAGGGCGAGCCCGTTGCGATCCCGCACCACCACGCCGCTGACTCGGCTGACCGTGGTCTGGCGCGGATCGACCAGGCTCGCGACGATCACGCCGTCGCTGCGCCGCAGGCCGAACACGGCGACGTGCGTGCCGATCTTCCGCCAGCTCTCCTGGCCCGGAGAGACGACGGTCTGGCCAAGCACGGTGAGCTCGCCGGGCCTGATGGCCTCGATCGGTCCGGTGACCTCGCTGACGATGTCGATGCTTCGTGTGGTCAGCGTGCCCTTGCCGTCGCGCTGCGCCAGCACGCGTGCGAGCTGCCCGATCTTGAGCGCCTTAGCCGAGGCCGCCTCGCCGTCGATCCGCACCGGCACGTCGGCAGCGTAGCTGACGCGTTCGCCATTGACGAAGATGCTGCCGAAGCGCTGGATCACGCCGACGATGCCGGTGCCGCCCATGCCCTGGTCCTGGCCGCCGGTGATGCCGGTGCCGCCGAGACCTTGATCATTGCCCTTGCGCGTCTGTCCCCACGCCAGAGCCGACGATCCGGCGAGCCAGATGCCGGCGAGCAGCGACCTGCGCGACAAACCGGGCGGCCGGCTCATGACGTGCCGCCCTTGCCGGGCGCGTCCGGCGGCTCTTCGAGATAAATGTAGACGCCGAAATTCCAGCGCGCGTCGCCGCCCTTGTCCTTGGCGAGGGCGCGGTTGGCTTCGCGGTTCGCCGTTTTCAGCGCCTCCATCGCCAGCTCGCGCGAGCGCTGCTCGAGTCGCCGCGCGAGCTTCGGCGACAGCCCGTCATAATGCACCGCGCGCTCCATGAAGCGCGGCGCATCGCCCGAGACGTTGGTCGCTGCGGCCGCAATGTGGTCGTGCAGATTGCGGCCGAGATAGTACCATTTGCGGTCGTCGTCGCCGCGCGGCACGAGGCCGGTCTCGGCCAGCACGATGTTGTCCTGCGCATCGATCGTCACGAGCCTGCGATCGAGCCATTCGTCGAGCACCGCGCGCGGCCGCACGTCCTTGGTGATCGCGGCGACCAGCGCCTCGAACGACGGCGCATCGCCGTCGGCCGTGCGCGGCAGCGGCAGCGGCTCGCCCTTGGCATCGGTGAATTCCGGCGCGGCCAGCCAGTGCGCGATGATGGCGCTGGTGCGCGACAAGGTCGCCGGCACCTCGTTCACAGGAGCTCCGGCGCCGCGCAGCCGCGCCACCTCCTTGCGGTGGATGCCCGTGAGCAGGCTGACGCGGCTGTCGGTCTGCGGCTTGCCGTCCAGCGCGAAGTCGTGCTCGGCGACGTTCACGAACAGCTCGCGGAGCAGCTGCGCCAGCGCCGGAAACGTCATGCCACTGCGAATGCACAGGCGCACGAGCGGACGCAGCAGCCGCGCCAGCGGCGCGTGCAGCTGTGTCGCGGCGAGCGGCGAGGGCGCAGCCGGCGGCGATTGTCCGGAACTCGGATCCATCGATCAAGTCTAGCGAGATCACATGTGGGACACAATCCCACCCACATCCATTGACGTGTGAAAAATTCCCACGTAATGCAGGCGGAGTTGAGGCACAGGAGTTCGCAATCATGCCCTGCTCTCAGGTCCGATCCGCTGCAGCCGCCGCCCCCGTCGACGCGTCCCTCCGCTGCAGCCCGGATCCATCTCATCCCCGGCCGCTGCTCGCCGGCGTCCCGGCCATGCTCCTGGTTCTGCCCCGTTGAGCCCCGCGAGCCCGGTCATGGACGCAGCTCCTGCCTCTTCGCGCCGCTTCTCGGTGCTTCACGTCTTCAAGGTCTTCTATCCCGACCTGTTCGGCGGCACGCTCACGGTGATCCGCGACATCTGCGCCGGCCTGGCGCACGCCGTCGCGTCGTCGGTGCTGGTCTGCTCGGACGCGCCGCGGCCCCGCCACGAGATCGTGAACGGCATTCCGGTCGAGCGCGTGCGCTCGCTCGGAAACCTGTTCTCGCTGCCGATTGCGCCGACCTATCCGTTCCGGCTGTGGCGCCGCATTGCCGCGTACGATCTGGTCGCGCTGCATGCGCCGTTTCCGCTGGCCGATCTCGTATTCGCCTGCGGTCTCGGGCGGGCGCGTCCGCTGGTCGTGCACTGGCATGCCGACATCGTGTCGCATGGCCGGCTGCGCTGGCTGGTCGAGCCGCTGATGCGGCGAACGTTGCAGCGCGCGGAGGCGATCATCGTCTCCGATGCCGCGCTCGCGACGCGGACCGCGCTGCTGCGCGACGTCGCCAACAAGTGCCACGTCGTTCCGTTCGGCGTCGATCTTCGGAAATTCGCGGCGCTGGAAAACAGCGAGCGGCCGGGCTCCGCCGGCCGGCGCGTCGTCGCCTGCGGCCGCCTCGTGCCGTACAAGGGCTTCGACGTGCTGATCCGTGCCGCGGCCGACCACGACTTCGAGGTCAGGATCATCGGCGAGGGACGCGAGCGCGCTCATCTGCAGCAGCTGATCGACGGCTTCGGAATCGCGGATCGAGTCCGGCTGCTCGGCTCGCTATGCGATGACGAGATGGTGGCCGAGATCGGCGCCGCCGACGTCTTCGTCATGCCCTCGGTCACCAATGCCGAGACCTTCGGGCTCGTGCAGTTGGAGGCGATGGCGGCCGGCCGTCCGATCGTCAACACCGCGCTCGACACCGGCGTGCCCCGCGTCGCCCGTGATGGCCGCGAGGCCGTCACCGTGCCGCCGGGCGATGCCGTGGCGCTCGCCGGAGCGATCAACGCGCTGCTCGCCGACCCCGCGCGCCGCCGCCGCATGGGGGATGCCGCACGGCAGCGCGCGGCGACGCATTTTGCGACCGCGGCATTCGACCAGGGCATCGAGCGGATCTATCGCCGCGCTGTCGCCGCGCATGCGGCGGCGCATCGCGCATCGGAGCAGGGTGTCGGACTGCTCGATTCGGTTCGGATCGCCGCCGCGCTGGCTTGGTCGGATCTGCGCCATCGCTACGTGCGCTCGCTGCTCGGCCCGTTCTGGATGTCGATCCAGATGGCGATCATGGTGGCGGTGCTCGGCTCGGTGATCAGTCATTTCGGCCCGGCCGGCGGGTTGTCCCGGCTGCCGATGCTGGCGCTCAGCCTCACCGCATGGACGTTCCTGAACGGCGTCGTGCTCGATGCCACCACGGCGCTGCAGGCGTCGGCCAGCCTGATCAAGGACCGCGCCTTGCCGCCGGTCGTGTTCCTGCTGCAATGCTGTTTCCGCCAGGGCCTGTTCGCGCTTCACAACGCCTATGTGCCGCTGGCGCTGTGGCTCGCGATCGATCCGATGGATGTCGGCGGCGTGTTCGCCGCGTTGCCGGGCGTGCTGCTGTTCATCGCCTTCACCTTCGCGGCGAGCCTCGTGCTCGGCGCCCTGGCCACGCGGTTTCGCGACCTCAAGCCGATCATCGAATCCTGCCTGACGCTCGCCTTCCTGGCCTCGCCCGTCATCTGGTCCCCCGAGATGATCGACCGCGGGTCATTCATCATGCGGGTGAATCCGCTGACGCATCTGTTCGCGATCTGGCGCGAGCCGCTGGCAACCGGGCAGGTCCCGATGTCGAGCGTCCTCTACGTGGTCATGAGCCTGTCGGTGCTCGTGGTCGCGAGTCTCGTGACGTTGAGCCGGCTGCGCAAAGCCGCCTTCTGGATTTGAGCCATGACAAGCATCACCCTCAGCAACGTCTGTCTCGACTACCCGCTCTACGGAGCCTACGACTTCTCGATCAAGCGGCGCCTCATGAACCGCCTGCTCGGAGAGGCCGACGGCGCGCATGCCGTACGGGCGATCGATCAGGTCTCGCTCGACATCCGTTCCGGCGCGCGCATCGGACTGTTCGGTCCGAACGGATCGGGAAAATCGACGCTGCTGCGGCTGATCGCCGGCGTCTATCCGGCGACCAGCGGCCGTATCGAGGTCCGGGGCAGGGTGATGCCGCTGCTCGGTCTCTCCGCGGGGGCCAATCTCGACCTGGTCGCCACCGACAATATCAGCCTGCTGCTGCGGATCGGCGGCCGTCGGCCGACGCCCGCGATCATCGACGACATCTGGGCGTTCACCGAGCTCGAGGACCGCATGCGCCGGCTGCCGCTGCGCACCTTCTCGTCGGGCATGCTGATGCGGGTCCTGTTCGCGACGGCCACGGCGTTCCCCGCCGATATCCTGCTGCTCGACGAATGGCTCAGCGTCGTCGACGAGCGCTTCTCGGCGAAGGCCGAGCGGCGGCTGCTCGAACTGGTGGATGGTGCAGCGATCGTGATGCTGGCATCGCACGATCAGGAGTTGCTGCGCCGCGTCTGCAACAGGATCGTTCCCCTCGATCGCGGCCGCATCGTCGGCGCGGAGGGAGGCGGTGAGACGGATCGATCGGCTCGGAAACTGGAGGAGATCTGCGCATGACCAGCATCCTGATCATCAGCGAGGCGCTGGGCGAGCCAAATCACAAGCGCGGTATCTTCCATTTCACCCGCGAACTGCTGCGATCGCTCGCCGCGGAAGGGCACGAGCTCACTTTGCTGGTCGAGACCACCAGGCGCTATCGCAAGCTGCGCAAGCGCCAGCAGCAGTCGCGGCTGTTCGCCGCCAACTCGCGACTGATCGAGCTGCTGGCGCTCTATCGCTTCCTGGACGAGGCCGACATGAACGCCTCCGCGAGCAGGAGCGGTCTGCGCCAGCGCGTGGACTGGCTGCGGAGCCGTCTCACCGTATCGGTATCCGCGGAGTACTGCCGCTGCTTCCTCCGGGCGCTGGGATTCTGGTTTCCACGCCACGACGCGTTGGAGAACCGCACGGAATGCCTCGAATACATTCCGCCCGACCTGCGGCATCTCCGGCTGTTCCGAAAGTTCCTGCTCGAGCCCGGCTTCTACAGCTACCAGGACAGCTCGGCGTTCTTCAGGTTGCCGCCGCCGCGGATCGACGCGCGCGGGTATGACATCGTCCTGATCGACACGCCGACGCGCGTCGCGGTCCGACGCGATGCCGGGACCCGCGTGATCTGCGTGGTCCATGATCTCCTGCCGCTTACGGATCTCAAGCTGAGCGATGCCGCGACGCGGCTGTTCCTGTCGCGGCTGGCCACCAGCATCGCGCAGGCCGACGAGCTGGCTTTCGTGTCCAACTACAGCCTGGAGCGCTTCCGGGAATTGATGCCGCAGCACGCGCATCTGCCGGCGCGCGTGGTCTATCCGCGAACGCGGTTCGACGAGGCTGCGCCGCCCATCGCGACCGCCGCGGGCGCCGCCCGGCCGAGTTTCGTCGTCATCGTCTCCGCGGAGCCGCGCAAGAATCTCGATGCGCTGATCCGCGCCTTTCGCCGGCTGCCTCAGGCCGATCTCGTCGTCATCGGCTATGCCGGCAAGACGCATCAGGCGCGCAACCTGCCGCCGAACATCCGTTTCGCCGGCTATGTGGAGGAGCAGGACAAGGTCGCGCTGATCGCGGAGGCCCATGGCCTGATCATGCCGAGCTTTGCCGAGGGGTTCGGTGTCCCCATCATCGAGGCGCTCGCCGCGAACACGCCGGTGCTGTGCTCGGACATTGCCGTGTTTCGTGAGGTGGCGGGCGATCTCGCCGAATATTTCGATCCGTTCTCGACCGCCTCGATCTGCGCAGCCGTCGATCGCGCGCTGCACCAGCAGGAGCATTGGCGGCACAAGATTCGCGAGCGGCGCAGCGAGCTCGCCGCCCGGTTCGGCCATCACAGCCAGGCGCGCGACCTGCTCGGCCAGCCCGCGGACGGGGCCAGCGATTGCGCGCACGGCGCAATGGCGGCGACGTCGGCCGGGCATGAACGACTTGCAGCGCAGGAGGCCTGATATGGCACAGGACGCCTGGCCCATGACGCTCGAGACTGGTTCATCGCGGGATGCGCCGCAGGCGCGCTCCGTCGCCACGCCCTGGGTGGAGGCCCCGCTCTATCTCCGGCTTGCCGATACGATGGTGGTGCTGACGGCGGTCGCGCTGCCCTGGTCGACCACGGCGACCGCCTTCTTCATTGTGCTGTGGCTGGTCCTGCTGATCCCGACCATCGACTGGGACGAGCTGGTCCGCAGCCTGGCCACACCCGTCTCGGCCATGCCGCTGGCCTTCTTCGTGCTCGCCGACATCGGCGTCTTGTGGTCCGGCGGACCGTGGGACTCCGGCATCAAGGGTCTCAACCCGGTTTCCAAGCTGCTGCTGATTCCGTTCCTGCTCTATCACTTCCGACGCTCGCCGCGGGCGGCCTGGGTTCTCGCCGGCTTCATCGGTTCGTGCACGCTGCTGATGATCCTGTCGTGGATCGTCGTGGTCGATCCGTCCTGGAAGATCTCCGCGACGGCCTCGAGCGGCGTACCGGTCAAGAACTACATCGACCAGAGCCAGGAATTCGCGTTCTGCGCCTTTGCGCTCGCCCCGTTGCTGCTGCTCGCCTGGACACGACGACAGTTGCTGATGGCCGCGGGCCTGCTCGGGTTGATCGCCGGCTTTCTCGCCAACATGCTGTTCGTCGCGTCTGCGCGAACGGCGCTGATCTATCTGCCGGTGCTGCTCGTGCTGTTCGGCGTCCGCCATCTGAGCCGCCGCGCCATGCTCGGTCTGGTGGCTGTTGCGCTCGCTGCGGGCACCCTGGTGTGGACGACATCGCCCTATCTGCGGCAGCGCGTCGCGGATGTCGCGATCGAGTATCGCGCCTATGATGCCAACGTCCCGGCGTCGACCGCGCAGCGGCTGACCTACTGGCGCAAGTCGCTGAAATTCTTTGCCGACGCGCCGTTGCTCGGACACGGCACCGGCGCGATCCGGCACTTGTTCGAAAGCGACGCCGCCGGGCAGACCGGGCTACGGGCCGAGGTGGTGAACAATCCCCACAATCAGACGCTCAACGTCGCGATCCAATGGGGACTGGCCGGCGTGGTCGTCCTCTACGCGATGTGGGCCGTCCATCTGCGTCTGTTCTGGCGTATGCATCCTGCGGCCTGGATCGGACTTGCGATCGTCGTGCAGAACCTCGTCAGCTCGCTCCTCAACTCGCATCTGTTCGATTTCAACGAGGGCTGGATGTATGTGCTGGGCGTCGGCGTGGCCGGTGGCGTCGTGCTCGGCCGCGCTGACGCGAGCGACCGGTCGGACGCGGTGCCGTCCGATCCCCGCGCCCCCGATGCAGGATCGATCGCCGCGGCCTGAAGCTCCACGAACGGAGGCGCCGGCTGGCACATCAGCGCCATTCCATCGGCGTTTCATCCCGGCGGGCTCTTGGCCCGGTACAAGACGACCCCAGCCCGCGGAGCAGGCAAAGGATGCTGCAAAGGCAGGGCACGGCGAGCAGACCCCAGGACAGCATCCACCAGGCTCCGCCTTCACCGACCAGGGCCGATGTCAACCCTGCCAATGTCGTCAGTGCCAGCAAGGCCGGGATCGTCCAGTTGACGCGGCGGGATGACGCGCCTGTCATCGCGAGGGCTCGGCGGCAAGTGGGGCGGAACCTGCCGCAGCCCGACGTCCGGAGCGTCGCTTGGTGAACCAGAGATACAGGCCACTCAGCAGAATGATGATGGTGACGACGTCGAGCACCGCCCAGATGATCTTCAAGGGCAGGCCGCCATAGTCGCCGAAGTGCAGCGGTTGCGAGACGAAAAGCGCGACCGCATACCAGGGCATCTGCCGAACCGCGACGACCTCGCCACTCGCCGCATCGATGATGGCAGGTTGGAGAATACGGCTCGTGAGCGGCGTATCTCCAGACAAGAACGCGGCATAGTGGCTCGGTGTCGAAAACGGTGTACCCGGGAAGGCGAGGGTCGTCACCGTCATTCCGGGGGCCGCCGCCCGGACCTTGGCGAGCACGAGATCGACCGGAGCTCTCCGGTCCGTCGGCGCCGCCGCGTCGCGACTCTGCGCTGCCATTTCGGCGAGCTGGCCCGACTGCCACATCAGCTCGATTGGCGCGGCCAAGCTGTTGATCACGCCGGTCAAGGTCACGATGCCGAACCAGGCCAGGGTGATGATGCCGAGCACATTGTGCAGATCCAGCCATCGCACGCGCCGGCCCTGTCGCTGGCGTACGTCGCCGAAGCGCCGGCGCCGCGCGAACGGGCCGTAGAGCGCCAGGCCGGACCCGATCGAGACAGCCAGCAACAGCCCCATCGCCCCCAGAAACAACGTGCCCTTGAGGCCGGCGAACAGGTCGGCGTGAAGGCGCAGCATGACATACATGAAGCCCTGGTTGGGCTGGTCGATGCCGAGCGCCGTGCCGGTTCTGACGTCGAACACCTTGTAGAAGAAGGTGTCGGGAGACGACGTCACGCTGGCGGCGATCGGAATCTTCACGATCGGTTTGTTGCGATCATAGAACAGGTACGGCACGATTTCGCCCGGCCGCTCGGCCAGGGCCTGCGCGATCATGGCGTCGACGGACGCCCGAACGCCGCGGTCCGTGCCGGTCTCCAGCGCGGGATTGGGGCCGAGCTCGTCGTGAAAGATTAGAGGCAGGCCGGTGAGGCACAGCAGCAGGGCAAAGATCGTGCAGATCAGGCTGCTCCATGTGTGCGTCCACGACCACCATCGCCGCCGGGCCGCCGTCATCGTCCGAACCGCGCAATTGGAGGATCGACCGCAGCCATCGTGAACGACCTCATCGCGTCACCACCTGTAACGCAGTCCTGCGAGCACGAGCCGCCCGTTTCCGTACTGGCAATAGAAGTTCGAGCTGCAACTCGTGTAGTAGCTCTTGTCGAACAAATTGGTGACGTTGAGCGTGAGCTCCGCGCCCTTCCAGCCGCGCGTCAAATTGACCAGGTCGTAGCGGAGCGCCGCGTCGAACACGACGTATCCCGGGGACACCAGGCTGTTGACGTCGTCGCCGAAGCTCGGGCCGACCGAGCGGACTCCGCCGCCGACGGTCAGGCCGGCGAGACCGCCGGTGAGGAAGCTGTAGTTGGCCCAGAGCGATTCGAAATGCGTCGGCACCGCCTGCGGACGCTTGCCGATCGCCGTGAGATCCGTCGAGCGGGTGATCCTGGTGTCGAGTACGGTCGCGGCCGCGATGATCTCGATATTGGCGTTGACCTTGCCCCGCGCCTCGAATTCAAGGCCGCGCGACCGGATTTCGCCCTGCTGCACGCTGAAGCCGCTGACGGACGACGGTGTCAGCGTGTTCTGCTGGCGAAGATCGAAGGCGGCGGCGGTGAACAGCATGTCGGCGAAAGCCGGCTTGTACTTCAGGCCGCCTTCATACTGCTCGCCGGTGGTTGGAACGAAGGGCAGGCCGTTGCTTCCCACCCCGATCACGGGTTCGAACGAGGTCGAATAGCTCACATAGGGGGCGAGTCCGTTGTCGAACAGATAGAGCAGTCCCGCGCGGTAGGTCTGCTTGTCGCTGTCCTGCGACTGCCTGGTCGCGCTGATCCGGTTGTCCGTCGTCTGCGCCGTCCAGTCGTGGCGGGTTCCGAGGGTCAGGCGGAAGCCGCCGAGCTTCATCTGGTCCTGCACGTAGAGGCCGGTCTGGGACAGGGACTGGTCGTTGTTGATGAAGGGAAACAGCGTTCCGACCGGCTGATAATAGGCCGGGTTGACCACGTCCAGCGAGGTCGCCGCACCAAACTGGTAGATCCACGAGCTGTGCGAATTCTGCTGATCCCAGCCGGCGATCACTGAATGTTCGACACTGGCCGTCCGGAAATCGAAGCGCAGCCGGTTGTCGGCGGTAACGCCGTCGACGCTCTCGATCGAGCGGATGGCGGCCCGGGGGATCGTCCCCGCCGCCGTCAAGCCGGCCGCCATCTGAAGCGATTGGAAGTCGGTGTCGACCTTGGCGTAGCGAAGCGCCGAGTGGACGCTCACGACGTCGTTGAGCCGCCGGTCGAACACATAGCCGATCGCCGACTGCTCGCGCTCGAAGCGGTCAAAGCCGGGATCGCCGATGTTCAGGTTGCGATTGAGATAGGGCCGATACGCTGCCGGTGCGAGCGATTGCGGATAGAGCGAGTTGAAATAGCCGCCTTTCGGGTCGCGCTGATAGAAGCCCGACACGGTCAGCTGCGTGTCGGTGTCGGGGCGCCATGTGATCGCCGGCGCCACGCCGTAGCGTTGCTCCTGCACCCCGTCATACCGCGTATCGGACATCCGGCCGATCGCGCTGATGCTGTAGAGCCATTGATGCGCGGCGTCCAACGCGCCCTGGCTCGTAATGCCGCTCTGGACGCGTCCGTAGCTGCCGCCTTCAATCCGGGCTTCATTGTAGGAGCTGTCGCTCGGCTGCCGGCTGGCGAGGTTGACGAGACCGCCGGGGCTGATCTGTCCGTACAGGACCGCCGAGGGCCCTTTGAGGACCTCGATGCGGTCGAGCAGGAATGCGTCAATCGAGGTCACCGCGAAGGCCTGGCCGCGCGGCAGCTTCAACCCGTCCAGGAAGCTGACGAAATTGGTCGACGTGCCGAAGCCGCCGAAACCGCGGATGAAGACGCTGTCATAGCGGGTGGTCGCGTCGACTTCCGAGAGCACGCCACCCGTGTAGCGCAGCGCATTTCCGACGGTCTGCGGATTCTGCGCGTCGATCTGCCGGCGCGTGACGGTGCTGACGGATTGCGGCGTTTCCAGCACGGGCGTCGAGGTCTTGGTCGCGCTCGATTGCGTATCGGCCAGAAGCCGCTCCCGCGTTTCTTGCGCGCCCGCGAAGGCTGGCCGGGCCGCGCCGGCGGTGGGCGCTGGCATCGTCTCTGTTGCGCGCTGTCGCGCACTGCGCCGCGTCGCGCTCTGCTGGCGCGGCGTATTGACGGGGCGAGCCGATCGCTGGACTTGCGGCGCGTCAACCGTGACCGGAGGCAGCACCGACTCTTGCCCGAATGCCGGCACCTGCAACGCCAGAAATGCAGTAGACCCAAGCAAGAGCCCCAACCCCCGCTTCACATCACGCGAAACCTCGCACATCCCCGTTCCTCGAACCTCGCTTGAAATCCCGCGGCGAAGGATAGTCAAAACGGGACGTATCCGTCCAGTTAAGCGGTTGGCGTTTTCGCTTATTTAGAATTATTAAAACTCAACGGATGATTCCCGGGCGGCGCACGAGATTGAAGGCATGAAGGCGGCAGTCACGACAAAGCCACGCGCAAAGGGGCGTACAGGCCCCCGGCGCGGCGGACGACCGACCCGGGCTGAGGCGCAGGCGATCGAGGAGCGCATCCTCGCCGTCGCGGCGGAGCTGTTCGCGAGGGACGGCTACGCCGCGACGTCGATGGAGCGTGTCATTTCGGAGTGCGGTGCCGGCAAGGATACGATCTATCGCCGCTACGGCTCGAAACGAGAGATCTTCGATGCCGTGCTCGACCGCAGCCGCAGCCGCATCATGGCGCGCCTCGCCGATCTCGAAGCTGGGCAGTCGAGGCAGAGCAGTCTTGCACAGCTCAAGGACCTGGCGCGCTGCCTGCTCGACATCAATCTCGATCCGGAACTGGTGGCTTTCAAGCGCATCGCTGCGAGCGAAACGCTGATGGTCGAGGGAAGCGATGCCAGCCCTGAGCCCGACGCAATCCTGATGCTGCTGCGGACGGCGGTCTCGAGAGCGCAGGAGGGCCAGCACCTTGTCGCCGGCGACGTCGCCTTCTTGGCGGACTTTCTCGTGAATAGCATCATTGTCGGCCCCACCACCCTGGCAATGTTCGGATACCGGCCTCTGGCGTCCGCGAAGGAGCGCGCAGTGTACTTCGAAAAGGCGTGGAAGCTGTTTCTCGGTGGCGCCGCCCGGGCTCGCTAGATCCAACTTATCCGTGACGGCGGCTGCGGGGCGCGGGGGCGTTTCGTTGAGAGGACGGCGAGACGCCGAATTGACCGAGCGTGAGTCGCGGACCGCGACGATAGTCTCGCCGGCTTATTGACGGGCGAGCTGATTTGCCCGACGCGCAGCGTCTGCGAAAATCTGTCCAGCTCCTCCTGAAGAAATATTCCTGTTTCTTATTTTCGGAAATCCTGCATACTCCGCCGCGTCCTGCCCCACGAGAGGGACGTACGCGTCGTCACGGACGTCGGGTGCGGGATGCGATGGCCGTGGTGATGTCGCAGTGTGCATGCGCACACGGACGAACGACGTCATGCGGACGACGAAGTCGCGTGGTCCTGGCGCCCCGATGCTGGCGTCAAGGCTGTGGGCCTGGATGAGGCCTGCGGCCGACAGGGGCAAGACAGCCGGTCCCTGGGGAGAGCGCGTATAAGTCGTAGCCCATCGCGCGGGGAAGGCCGGATGTTCGGCCCGTACCTGTGGCGACTACGCGTGCTTTCCTGCACGCAACCACGGGTGCGTTCGGCGCCCGGCCTTCCCCGCGCCCTCTCATGTTCGAGGGTGGACGATGCCGCAAAGCTCGGGCCACGAGGCCGCGAGAACGCGGACGTTTGGCTTACGCTGTTTGAGACGTGAACCCGGCAAATGACGTGATGAGAGCCGCTGGCTGCGACGACGTTCGCCGCTGATCAGGCCACGCCGTCGTTGCGAGCGAAGCGACGCAATCCAGGGCTGCGCAAGGACTCTGGATTGCTTCGCTCGCTGTTCAGCCCGGGGACATAGCTTACACCTGTTCGGGGAC